>JAZPYU010000001.1:0-2901 GCA_045544295.1 Ructibacterium sp.
ATGCCTGTAACCTGTCACCCAGGGCATAAATCATTTCTGCTGCGGTGGTATCAGAACCTTTCATTTCTGCATGGCCGATATCCAAACAAGCAACCATATAATCATCCTTTACCGCGTCTACATGGGCGTTAAAACTCTCCGGCGTTGCACATGCCGCAAAAGCGGAATGCCCCTTTGCGCTATCCCAGTTCCACATATTCTCGGTTGCAATTTTTACCCCGCATTCTTTGGCAAAGGGTAATAACTCCAAATACATTTCTTTATTTTCTTCCGGAGACCAATCATTGCAAGGATGAATGACACAAATCTTTCCACCGGCCTCTGCAGTACATTCTAACGCCCGCTTAAAATAAGACCGGATATTCGGAGAGATACTGGGGTACGGTGCGTGGGACTGATTACAATGAATGCCATTGTCCAAGCCGATTTGCTTTAATTTTCTTGCAAATTTCAGGTAGTCCGCACCTGCAAGGGAATGAGAATTTTCTAATAAACATTTATTTTTCCAATCATATTTACACATAGCAAACATAGAAAAATCCCAGGCATCGAAGCCGGCTTTTGCTACATATTCTACGCCTTTTTCTTCTCCCACAATCTTACTGAAAGAGTTAATCTCTGTTGAAATTTTCATCATTCATCACCTCAAAAATTGCTTTTGTTCATTCTAGCACGCCTTCTTAGAATAGTCAACCTTTTCCCGGTTAAACTATGGAAAAAGGAGGTTTGTTTTGATGAAAAATGTAAACTGTGATTTGGCGGTAGAAGCCAGGGAAATGGTCACCGAAGTTCAAGGCGAGGACTACGAAATTCCCGGGGTTTTGGTGGAAACCGAGGACGTAAAATCCTATCTCCATATCACCCGGGTTCGGGTAACGTCTGAGGAGGGTGCAGAACATTTAGGGAAAGAGCAAGGCAATTATATCACCATAGAAATGCCGGCAAGGTTTTATGGAGAGCAGAAGATTTATGAGGAAATGTGTCAGGTCTGTGCAAAAGAACTTGCCGGTTTAGCAGAGCAATATTTAAAGAACGAAACCGATACTGTCTTGGTCATCGGCCTTGGCAACTGGAACATCACCGCCGATGCCTTAGGCCCCAAAGTAATTGATTCTTTGATGATTACAAGGCATTTAAAAGAATATATGCCGGAAGAAATTGACGAGGGTATTCGCCCGGTCAGTGCCATTTCCCCTGGGGTGCTTGGGCTTACCGGCATTGAAACAGGTGAAATCGTCAAAGGTCTGGTCAGCCGTATCAAACCAAGTCTTGTGATTGCCATAGACGCCCTTTGTTCCCGCAAGGTAGAACGGGTCAACACCACCATTCAATTTTCTGATACCGGCATCACCCCCGGTGCAGGTATCGGGAACAAAAGACAAGCAATCAAGCAAGAAACATTAGGTGTCCCGGTGATTGCCATTGGGGTTCCCACCGTGGTAGATGCCGCCACCATTGCCGGTGATTCCATCGATTGGGTGCTGCGAAGATTAGGGGAACAAATGGAATCCCAAAAGCCCCTCTACCGCTTTTTGAAAGAATTGGAAGGGGAAGAAAAATATCAACTCATCCGGGAATCCATTGCACCGGCCTTTGGAAACTTTATCGTGGCACCCAAAGAAGTAGACACCATCATTGACGACATCTCCAAAGTGATTGCCAACGGCATCAATATTTCACTTCATAAAGGGATTACTCTCTCTGACGTTGACCGTTATAGATAAAAAGAGAATGGACTTCTGTAAAGTCCATTCTCTTTATCGTTTTATTTCGGTTGGTTCATATTCTACAAGGGGCGCAAGAAATCCGTTTTCCCAAAGGGCATTTTCTATCCGGTCAAGAATTTCTACACTTTCTGCAGATACGGTGTGATAGTGATAACCCGACGTTACATTTTTTAAAAGACTGGACTTTCCGGTGGCAATATCAATTAGAAAATTTTCCACATCATTTCTGGTCCGGATATGCATAGGCGCTTTGATTTGATGATACACTTTATGGGAAATAAATACATCCTCTACACAGCCGCCCAAGTCTACAATGCAGTTAAGTTCTTTCTCTACCTCTTCATCAGTATGCAGGGTTTTAAATACACGGCTGACCCGAAGGTTTTCCTTTAACTGATAACCCTTTTGCATAGCATCAATGGCATACCCCATCTCTCTTAATCGGGCAATATCTTTGACGATAATCTGCCGGCTTACCCCAAATTCCCGGGATAACGCCCCCGCCGTCACCGGAAGGGTCGTTGCAGATAACTTTTTTAAAATTTCCTGTCTTCTGCTTTCGCCTTTCATATACTCACCTTTTCATTGGAAATTTCCCTACCAAACATTAAAACTCATGCACCGTCAGGTGCAATTCATACCTTCACATTAAAAATATAATTCATTATTATATTTTGTTGGTATTCCCTCACGATATAAATGAGAATCCGATGACAAAGTCAACACCTTAGGTACGGCAAACCCGTTGTTCTCCTTAAATTCTATTACAGACATTCCCGTATGACACATATCAAAATGATTGATAAACATTGGATAAGGTATATCAAGAATACTACTTAAAAACGCAAGTCCAAACCCTTGATGGGCAAAAAACGCAACTCTTTCGTCATTCGATTTCAAAACTTTATATTTCCCTGTATTTCTTATATGTTCATAACCTAATAATTTAAAAAAGTTAAACGTTTCGTTATAAATTCTATCTATACCGCTCTTATATGCTGTCATTTCCGGATGTTCAAACCAATTATGACCTAATGAAATTATATTATTATCGGTTAAAAGTTCTTTTATTTTATCGTCTTGAAAGAGCCATGTTCTTTTACCATCTCTTTCTATAGAAAACTCCTTCCACGCATGACTTTCATTAGCAAAATCTAAAAGTTCCATATCCTTT
>JAZPYU010000002.1:0-1925 GCA_045544295.1 Ructibacterium sp.
CATCCGTTTACTGCCTTGCATCTGCAATTCTTTGATTAAGATACCTCCGTCTCCGCAAGCAACACAAATACCTTCTTTACCAACAGATATAATTTCTCCGGGCGTTCCGGTTACATCAGCAAGATAACTGCCTGCAATCACTTTCATAGGCACACCCTCATACAAACTATAACTCATAGGCCAGGGATTGGTGCCTCGTACCAGATTTAAAATTTCTTCTCCGGAACGTGTCCAATCAATATGTCCGGTTTCTTTGGAAAGCATAGGCGCATAGCAGGAAAGGCTGTCATTCTGCACCTCTCTTTGGGCGGTACCGTCTTCCATAGCAACTACTGTCTTAACCAAAAGTTCTGCTCCCATTTGGGAAAGTCTGTCGTGAAGTTCCCCATAGGTTTCCGTCTCTCCGATAGAGGTTTCGGCTTTCATAATCATATCACCGGCATCCAGTCCCTCTGCCATATACATAGTTGTCACACCGGTTTTTTCTTCTCCGTTTATGACGCTCCATTGGATAGGTGCCGCGCCCCGGTACTTTGGAAGTAATGAGGCATGAACATTCACGCAGCCGTATTTGGGATAATCCAAAATATATTTAGGCAGGATTTTTCCATAAGCAACCACCACAATCAGTTCGGGTTTAGTTTGGTCCAAAAATTCCTGAAAACTGCCGTTTTTCAAAGTCTCTGGCTGATAAACCGGAATGTTATGTTCCATCGCACAAACCTTGACCGGCGGTGGCGTCAATTTATGACCTCTGCCCTTTGGTTGGTCCGGCTGGGAAACCGCCCCCACCAAAGTATGTCCCGCTTTGATTAAAGCATCCAAACAAGGTACTGCAAAATCCGGCGTTCCCATAAATAAAATTCTCATATTTTTCACTCCTTACCGGTTTTCTTTGATAACACACTTCTTACTTTGAATGAAATAAACCATTTTGGCAAGCATCTTATCAGAGAAAATTCTTCGTAATTGTATGGCAATCTTCATGACAAAACCGGGAACAATCACCTGTTTTTTTGCAAACATTTTTTGGATGGCATATTCTGCCACATCCCGGCTGTTTAACACCACCAGATTACCCATTTTCTCTGTGCCGTTACCAAAGTTTACCTTAGCAACCTTTCCGAACTCGGTATGCACCGGTCCGGGACAGAGCACCGAAATGCTTACCTTACTCTTTTTCCGGCGGAGTTCTTCCGAAAGCGCCTGACTAAGGCGGAGTACATAGGATTTGGTGGCATAATAGGCGCCAAAGAGCGGTCCCGGAAAGAATGCCGCCAAAGAGGCAACGTTTAGAATATATCCATAATTGCGTTTTACAAAAGTTTGTGCCACCAGTTTGGTCAGGATATGCACTGCACGAACATTGGTGTCCAGCATCAAAAGTTCTTCTTCCAAATCATTGTCACAAAATTCACCAAAAGCACCAAAACCCGCATTGTTGATAAAAACATCAACCTCTTCTGCCTTTTGGGCAACTTCTTTGCAACGCTTTGGATTGGTTACATCCAGGCAGAGAACTTCCACCTTGGTTTTTAGTTCTGCTTGTAATTTTAAAAGGCGTTCCTGCCGTCTTGCAACAGCAATAATATCATACCCTTTTTCTGCCAAAATATGTGCCATATCCCATCCTATACCGGAACTGGCACCGGTAATCAACGCTTTCATTTTATCACCTGTTATTTCATATTCTGTAATTCTTACTTCCGTCAAAAAATTCTATCGACCATTCTATCACAAATTAACGAAATAGTCAATTTGTATCTCTTTTCACGCAAGACAAAATCTCTGCAAACAAAAAAAGAAATGACCCTCGGCTCCGCTTCTTTACGCGCAACCGAGAGTCATCTCTCTTCCTGCTTGATCTCGTCCATATGGTTAACCCCTCTTTCTTAAACTCCCTTCTGCCTTCTTCTTTCCCATCT
>JAZPYU010000003.1:0-1827 GCA_045544295.1 Ructibacterium sp.
CCTAACAACAATACCTGCTTTCCTTTCAGACTGACCTTTCTTTTTTGACTCATCACACTACCTCCTAATAACTAATTTGAATTCGATGGGCAGGCAATCCAAAAAGTGCACGGATTGCCTGATAAATTTCATATCGTACCGTCTCATTTTGGGCACCCTCTGCCACCACCAAAACCCCTGCCGGTTCCGGGAAACGCTCTTTCACCACGTAGGGACTTTCCTTGGCACTCTTTCCCTGTAATACAATCTTTCTTTCCTCCTCTGTCCGGCTCCCCGACTGGTCTTCTTGCTGACTTTTCAAAACCCTGTCGGTTGCCAGAATTTTTTCACCTCCGCTTTCCATACTGATAAACACCGAAACCTTTCCGGCTCCGTTGATTTTTTGTAAAGTGTCCTGCAATCTTTTTTCCAACGACCGGATATAGACCTCTGCAGAAACATCGGCATTTTCTTCGTTTGGTTGGACCTTTTCTTTGCTGTCAAGACCGCCCACCGCCAAAAAAATAATTGCCACCGCAATCGCCCACAATACCGCCGGATGAATACGCTTTTTGCTCCTTTCTTTTCCCTTCTGACCCGGAAATTGAATTAACTGCCAAAGCGTGTCTTTCATTGGTTTCTCTCCTTTAAATATGAGGTTTTGACCCTTTCCTTTGGAATACCATAATCCTCCTTTATGATCTTTGCGATCTCTTCTGCATCACAACCTTCCTCAGGATAAAGAAAGACCTGCACCTCTTTCACGGTGCCGAATTCCTCCGGGTTATCTGCCTCAATCCAGCACTTTAAAAGAAGTTTCTTTTCACCCAGTCGTTGCTTTACCGATGCCAAAATCTTCTGATTTAAATTTTCCTGATAAATTTTAAGTACCGCATCTTTTTCCCGGGTTTCCAGTTTCTCCTTTTCCTCATAAGCACGGCTATGCATTGCTGCCATATCCCCATCCGGAAAAATATGAAACAATTCTTTCATAGGGGTCATCAGGGTAAGTACCAAAAGCATCCCCACAGTCAGCCGAATGTATTTTTGAAAACTCCCCTCCGGCAAAATGACCTGACATACGGAGCCAAATATGGCTACTCCGGAAAGAGAGAGTGCCCATTCCCGCAAAAAATCTATCATCTTTTTACCTCCCCAACAGCAAAGCGGTATTTCCGGCGTGAATCACAATGGTGAGGACAATCACAAACATCACCGTGGTGGAAGCCAGCATAGAAAAAAGCATAGAAACCCCATTGCCAAGTTCGGTCAAACATTGGATGATTTTAGGCTCCGAAACCGGTTCTGCCGCCGCGGCAGTCAAGCGAAAGATCATTAAAACCGCGGCAATCTTTAAGATGGGAAAGACCGCAATCGCCACAAGGCAAAGAATACCCAAAACCCCAACGGCATTTTTAATCAAAATACTGCAATTCATCACCGTTTCTACCGATTCTGCCAGAATACCACCCACCACGGGAATTAAATTGGCGGCGGCAAACTTGGTTAGTTTCACCGTAAGCCCGTCTGCGCCGGAAGCGGCAATACTCTGCAAACTTGCTGTACTGACAAAAATAGTAAGTAAAATGGTAAGCCCCCATTTGGTACTTTGCCGGATAAACTTTGCCAGACGTTCTATCTTAAAAGGTTCCGACACGCCACCGGCTACGCTGATTGCCGTGGCAATCATCACAAGGGGAAGAAATAAGTCTTGTATTACCTGCACCGTGATTTCCACAACGGTGAGAAGAATTGGTTCAAAAGCAGACGCCGAAACAATGGCACCACTTGCCACCAGTGAGGTCATTACCACCGGCACAAGTCGGAGGCCAAGCGGTCTTAGGAAGA
>JAZPYU010000004.1:0-4862 GCA_045544295.1 Ructibacterium sp.
CGTCGTTGCCGTACACGATACTGGAGCAACGATCTGACCGAAGATAAGATCAACGCTTATATGACACTTTATACCACTTTGGTAGAGTTCTCCAAACTTTGTGCACCCTTTATTCCCTTTATGACAGAGCAAATTTATCAGAATTTGGTTCTCTCTGTGGATCAATCTGCACCGGAAAGTGTTCATATTTGTGATTTCCCGGTTGTAAATCCTGCATTTAACTTCCCGGAAATTGAAAAGGATATGGATAGCATTCGTAAGATTGTAGAATTGGGACGTGCTTGTCGTAACGAAGCAAGTATGAAAAATCGCCAACCGCTTTCCAAACTCTATATCCAAAGTGCAGAGGACATCAATAGTGCTTATACTGACATCATTTTGGAAGAACTTAACATCAAAGACGTTGAAGTTACCAATGATGCAAGTGCATTTATCTCCTATAACTTTAAACCGCAAATGCGGACTATGGGTCCCAAATATGGTAAATTGATGCGTCCCATCTTTGATGAAATTGCTAAGATGGACGGTGCAAAGGTAATGGATACATTGAATAATAGCGTTTTAAAATTCACTGTTGAAGATACCGAGGTTGAAATCACCAAAGAAGATGTTTTGGTTGAAACCGTTCAAAAAGATGGTTTTGTTTCCGATAGCGATCAAGGTTTCACCGTAGTTCTGGACACCAACTTAACCGATGCTTTGATTGAAGAAGGCTATGTACGTGAATTTATCAGTAAGGTACAAACCATGCGAAAAGACAGCGGCTTTGAAGTAACAGACAGAATCAACATTGCTTTTGCAGGCAGTGATAAAATTGCTGCAATCGTTGCAAACAATCAAGATGAGATTAAAGCGCAACTTTTGGCAGATGGATTATGCGATGATGTAACAGACGGTACTGAATGGAACATCAACGGCGAGAAAGTTTCTATTGCAATTCAAAAAGCATAAATACAACGAAAACGGCGGAGAAAATCTCCGCCGTTTTTTATTTTTGCTTTCTTACAATTAAGTAATCATCATCCGATTGGTAATAAGGGCAACTCTGTCTTGTATGCAAACGATAGACATCATCTTCATCCATAGACACCAAGCAAACATACCCTTCATATTCTTCGTCATAGACATAGTTTTTACAGATATCGCATTGTCCGCCATCCGACATCGTTACGCCTCCTCATCTTGTAATTGTTCCCATTCTTCATAACAAGCATCTAACTTTTTGTTATTTTCGTCAATTTTTATCGTCTTTTCCGTTGTTAACTGATAATCGGTATAGACTTCTTCTTGTGTGAGTTCTTCCTGCAAGAGATTGATTTCCTTTTCCAGCCAGGTAATTTCTTCTTCCAGTTCACGAATTCTGGTTCTCCGTTCCGCTTCCGCACGACGTTGTGCTTTATTTTTATAAGCACTTCCTCCGGAATTTTTCGGAATAATCACAGGTGCTTCCGGGTCCACAGATGCTTTTATAAACTGCTGTCTTGCTAAATAATAGTCATAGTTTCCATCATAGACCACAATCCCATCACGGGTCATTTCAATAATTTTATCCGGGATTTTATTAAGAAGGTAACGATCGTGGGTAACAAATAAAAGAGTTCCATTGTATTCGGATAAGGCTTCCTCCAACACTTCTTTTGATGGCAAATCCAAATGGTTGGTCGGTTCATCCAAAAGCATCACATTGGATTTTTCCAACATTAAGATACAAAAGGCAAGTTTTGCTCTTTCGCCACCGCTAATGACCTTTACCGGTTTAAAAACATCGTCTTTGGATAATCTTACATTTCCCAACACTCGCCGGATTTGGGCTTCCGGAATATGCGGAAATCTGTCCCATAACTCATCAATAGCAAGTTTTTCAGGGTCAAGATTTAGATTTTCCTGCTCATAGTAACTGGCAGAGACATTCTTGCCCCAATGATAATTACCGCTATGCACAGGAACAATCCCCTGGACTGTTTTTAAAAATGTTGATTTTCCAATACCGTTTTCACCGATAATTGCGACTTTTTCGCCACGTTTTAAAGAAAAATCAATATGACTGCAAAGGATTTTTTCTTTCTCCCCTACCGCCAATTCCAAATCCTCTATCGTCAAAACATCTTTATAGGGTTCTTTTAAGGTTTCAAACTTTAGATGAATGGGTTTGATATCACCTTCCGGTTTTTCAATAAGTTCCATATTTTCTAAAGTTTTTATCCGAGACTTAGCACTATTGGAGGTAGAGGCACGGGCAAGGTTTTTATCCACATAGGTCTGAAGTTTGGCAATTTCAACCTGTTGTTCTTCGTATTCCTTTGTTTGCCGTAAAATTCGCTCTTCCTTTTGCTTCAAATAAGCCGTATAGTTTCCCTTATAGGTATAGAGTTTTCCACGTTCTAACTCAAAAATTTGTTGGGTCAGTTTGTCCAGGAAATACCGGTCATGGGATACCACCAAAACAGAGCCATTATAAGTTAAAAGATAATTTTCAAGCCAGTTTAAAGTCTTAAAATCAAGATGATTGGTGGGCTCATCCAAAATCAAAAGATTGGGTTCTTCCAAAAGGAGTCTTGCAATGGCAAGACGAGTCTTTTCGCCACCGCTCAAGGTATGAATGGGGGTATCAAGATCTTTATCCATAAAACCCATACCATTTAAAATACTCTTGATTTTTACATCAATTTGATATCCGTCACGGCTATCAAAATACGCCTGTTTTTTACTATATTCCTGGGAAATTCTGCGGTATTCCCCGGAATTATGGTCGGATATTTCCGCCATTTCATGCTCTAAACGGCGCATTTTTTCCTCAGCACGCAGTACATCTGCAAAAACTTTGCGCATTTCCTCTAAAATAGTACTGGAACGTTCCAAGCCGGAATTTTGTTTCAAGTAACCTACCGTCAGACCGGTTCCTCTCACAACTTCTCCGCTGTCCTGTTCCAGTTCTCCCATCAGGATATGCAAAAGCGTGGATTTGCCGGCTCCGTTAATACCTATCAATCCATAACGAACCTTTTCCTCAATGGTTAAGGTAACGCCACGGAGAATAGGCTTTCCGGAAAAACTTTTGTTGATTTGTTCAATAGAAAGCAACATCCTCGCTTATACCACCGTTTCTTTTAAAATTTACGCAAATTGATAACCGATATCAATCATCTTTTTATTCAGTTCTGCCAAAGCCGCTTTTGCAGCCGGAGTATGTTCTTCAATACTCTTGTGGAGCAGTTCAGGTGCCATTAACTCACCGTGGCGAACCGCAGCACCCAGCATTACCATATTTCCAAGACTTGCTTTTCCTGCTTCTTCTGCCAAGTGCTTTGCAGGGATATAAATAACAGTTACATCATCTCTTTTTACCTTTTGGTCAATCAGAAAACTATCCAAGACAATAACACCACCCGGTGCTACGGTGTTTTCAAACTTTTCCAAAGACGGCTTATTCATTGCAATCAAAACATCAGGTTGCAGAATAACCGGAGAACCAATGGGCTTCTCTGAGAGAATAACGGAACAGTTTGCAGTACCGCCACGCATTTCAGGGCCATAAGAGGGAAGCCAGGAAATTTGCATTCCTGCATCCATACCGGCATAAGCCAAGGTTTTTGCCGCAAACAAAACGCCTTGTCCACCAAAACCTGCAAAGATAATCTTTTTCATCATTACGCTTCCTCCTCTGCCAAACGGTCACAATATACACCAAGGGGATATTGAGGCATCATATTTTCACGCAACCAGTTAAGAGCCTCTTCCGGGCTAAGTCCCCAGTTGGTAGGACAGGTAGAAAGAACCTCTACCATAGAAAATCCCTTTTTATCAATCTGGCATTGAAAAGCCTTTTTAATCGCTGCCTTTGCCTTTTTGATATTGGGAACGGTATCTACTGCTACACGTTCAATATAAGATGCACCTCGCAGGGTAGAAAGCATCTCGGACATTTGGATGGGATAACCCTGATTTTCTACCTTTCTTCCATAAGGGGTCGTCTGGGTAATCTGACCAACCAAAGAGGTAGGTGCCATCTGTCCACCGGTCATACCATAAATTGCATTATTGACAAAGATAATGGTTATGTTTTCGCCTCTTGCAGCAGCGTGAACGGTTTCCGCGGTACCGATTGCCGCCAAGTCACCGTCACCCTGATAAGTAAATACCAAGTTATCTGGATGAACTCTTTTCACACCGGTTGCAACTGCCGGAGCACGGCCGTGTGCCGCTTCCTGCATATCACATTCAAAATAATCATACGCCATTACGCTACAACCTACCGGTGCAACACCAACAGCCTTTCCTTCCATTCCAAGTTCGTCAATAACCTCAGCCACCAGACGATGAATAATACCATGCGTACAGCCGGGACAATAATGAAGGGAAACGTCACTGAGCGCACGGGGTCTATCAAATACAACTGCCATTTTTATCGGCTCCTTTCTCTTATTTCTTCAAGTATTGCTTAACCTGTTCTGCAATGGCGTCCTGATCGGGAATCATACCACCGTTTCTACCATAGAAATAAACAGGCGCCTTGCCGTTAACTGCCAACTGAACATCCTCAATCATCTGACCCTGGCTCATTTCTACTGTGAGAAATGCCTTCACAGAATCTGCATATTTTGCAATGGTTACCGTGGGGAACGGCCAAAGCGTGATGGGTCGGATTAAACCAACTTTATAACCTTCTTCCCGCAAATCGTTTACTGCGGACATTACAATTCTTGCAATGGTTCCATATGCTACCAAAATAATTTCAGCATCTTCGGTGCAGTATTCTTCCACCATAGCCTCATTTTTCTTAATAGTATCATAACGTAATTGTCTTTCGTTATTCAGTTTTTCCAGTTCATCCGGGGTTAAATAAAGAGAATTGATGATATTCT
>JAZPYU010000005.1:0-2029 GCA_045544295.1 Ructibacterium sp.
CGGTAACCCCTCATCATTCTTATGATAAGTACCGGTTTCCGGATTATAAGTATAATTACTCTCCAGATTGATGTTATAAAGCAGAGCCGTTACCGCCTCTTTTAACTCTTTGGGTATGTGCTTTTTGTCCGTAGCCTTAACAAGTTTCTGACTTAGGCTACCAACACTCCGGGTAATCTGTGCCCGAAGCACTCTTGCCCTTCTCTCCTCACTCATCTTAGAAAGTCTTGTCTTTTGCTTATCCCGCTCCTTGGCAAGTGCCTTTTCCTTGGACTCCCTTGCCTTTTCAAGTGCACGTTTGGTTCTTTCTCTTTGAGCGGCTACCAACTGTTTGCTTTCTGCCCTTGCCTTTGCCACCCTCTGCTCCGCCCTATCCGCAAAGGTCGGTTTCGCCTGCGGAACAGCAAAGAAATTTTGTATCACATCATTGGCAATAGAAGTAATTGCCATCTCCATATCATTGGCAAAAGGATTAAACTCCAACGGCTTTAAAGAATCTAAAACCTCTTCCATCATATAAAGTTTATCAGAGTACGTTCCTGCTTTATCCTCATTAAAGAACTCCGGATATAAATTGGATAACTCCTGAAACACCTCATCAACACCCATAGCAGTTTTATCCGTGGTCGTCACTAAAATCCTGCCAAAGTTTCTTCTGTGAAATCCGGAGGCATCCCCAAAGTTTTCCGGATTGACATACATCTTGGTTGTACGCAAATACTCCCTTAACCCTTGATAAGTTGTCCAGTCATTACTATCCACCGTCACCGCATTCTCAGCAATCTGTGTCGCAATCTCCTTAGCACGGCGATAGGTTTCATCCCACGCTGCAGGATGTCCGTCTTCCCCATTTGCCATATACCGGTATAATTCCTCCATAGAGGCTGTTGCTTTATCAAGGTCATACTCACTTGCATACTCCCGCAACAACTTCCGGGTAATGGCTTTCAGTTTCTTCGGATCTGCTTTGGCAAACTTGGTTACCTTAAACTCATTTTTAAGGTGTTCAATGGTATCAAGCAGTTCCTTGGTCCTCCTGGGGGATACTTCGATATCATCCTGCAAGGAATAACCTACAGCAGGGATTTCTTCTCCTTGTTTTGCGAGGAGATTGTCAATGACATTCCATAAAGCTCTGCTGGCGTTGCCTTTGGATTGTCTCTGCAAAACTCCAGCATTTTTATCGTTTGCTCCGGCTCCCATACTTCTGATATTATCCGGAATATCGTCCGTGTATTGCATCCAATCTCCTTCAAATAGCCTTTCAGCAAAACTTGGTTTTCTGTTAGCACTCTCGCCATTTTCTTCATCCTCCAATATATCCATCAGGATATCTTTTTCAATCTTCGCTTGGCTTCCTTTAACCTCATATAAAATGGTAGGTCCCTTGTCATCCTCCGTGCTATAAATAACGAACAAATCATCGCCATTAAGCCTTCCCATATACCAATTTGCAGTATCAGTAATCCTTGTTGCATCAGGACTTCCTTCCTTACGAAGCCAACCTTCCACCATTTTAACCTGCGCTTTTGTTAAATCCGTGTGCCATTCATCTTTAAGAGAATAACTACCATCTACTTGTTCCTTGGTTCTCCTGGGGGATACTTCTACATCGTCTTTGAGGGATAGGTCAGCGTCTTTTAATTTTTCCTCTTGTATTTTGAAGAGATTTTTGATGACATTTCTAAAAGCGATGTCTCCGTCAAGTTTGGGTGATTTTCCTTGCAGAACTGCAGCATTTCCAGTATGGCTTCCTCCCTTTCGAGATCCAGCATTACTATTTGCCATATGACGCTGTCCTTGCATCCAATCGCCGCCAAGTAACCTGTCAATATCTCTCTTTCTTCCGATATCACTCTTGCCATTTTCTTTCGCCTCCAATATATCCATTAAAAGATTCTTTTCAAGTTTCGCATTCTTTCGTGTCTCATACAAAATAGTAGGACCTTTGGCATCTTCGGTGCTATAAATAACGAACAAATCATCGCCATTAAGCCTTCCCATATACCAATTTGCAGTATCAGTAATC
>JAZPYU010000006.1:0-4877 GCA_045544295.1 Ructibacterium sp.
CGGTATAATCCATACTCTTTTTAATATCTCTAAGGCCGCTCTTTACAATCAATGCGGCAATTTTGCTGAATATGTTCTTTAAGAAAACATTCTTGAACATTCCGACCAGACCAAGACCCATTCCCTCCATCAATTTAAGGATGATATTGCCGGTAAAACCGTCACAGATGACAACATCTGCCTCCCCAAAGGGAATTTCTCTACCTTCAATATATCCCTGATAATTCAAAGGAATTTCTTTTAACAAAGCATTGGTTTCCGTCACCAACGCCGGGCCTTTGTTCTCCTCAGAACCGTTATTAACTAATTTTACTCTGGGGTTTTCTACATCCATAACCGACGCCATATAGATAGAGGCCATAATCGCAAACTGCCTTAAAAAAGCGGGCGTGCAATCAATGGTAGCACCTGCATCCATCAAGATAAAACATTGGCCTTTGGTGGTAGGCATAATCGGCGCCAACGCCGCACGTCGCACACCGGGAATCCGCTTTAACAAAAGGGATGCACCGGAAATGAGGGCACCGGTGTTTCCGGCGCTGACAACGGCTTCTCCTTCACCATCTTTCAACAAGGAAAAAGCAACCCGCATCGAAGTATCCTGACGTTTGATACCGGCTACCGGATCTTCATCCCCTGCAATTACACCATCAGTATGAACAATGGAAATAGCATCTCCCTTATAACCAAGACGGTCAAGTTCCTTTTGAATTTCTTCTTCTCTGCCAACCAAAGTTAAGGTTACTCCCAAATTTTTTACCGCTTCTATACAACCCTCTACGATAGCCTTAGGAGCATGGTCACCGCCCATAGCATCAATGATGATGTTCATCCTTTTCACTCTCTTCTACTTAAATTCAATCAGTTTTCGGTTCTTCCAGATATAATCAAATCCGGAATAAATGGTCAGGGCTACCGCCACCACAGTCAATACTAAAATGGCAAGGTCAAAATTCCCTGCAAAGTCCGGCAGATACACTTTCAGCGGTTCGCAAACCATAGCGGCAAGTACCAGAATGAACTGAGAAACTGTCTTGGATTTTCCCCACATACTTGCGGCAATCACCTGATTTTCACCCATGGCAATTAAACGAATACCGGTAACAATCAGTTCTCTTGCCAAAATGATCATCACGACCCCAGCTGTGATGTAAGGAATTTCCTTTTCTACAAAGGCAATCAAGGCTGACATAATCAGCATTTTATCTGCCAAGGGGTCCATCAGTTTTCCAAAGGTAGTTACCTGATTATTTTTTCTTGCAAGATAACCGTCCAACTGGTCGGTCAGGGATGCAATCAAAAAGACTGCAATGGCCCATATCACACCTGTGGTACCGCAAGATAAATATAAAACCATATAAACAGGTATCAGTATCACACGTAATAAAGTTAATTTATTGGGTTTATTCATAACGCTTCCCCCATTCTATTTTTCTATGGCTGTGCCAAATAAATCGTATTCCAGCGCTTGTTCCACCTTGACAGAAATAAACTCACCATCGCTAAGTTTTGCTTTGGCTTTGAAAAAGACTTTGCCATCAATCTCAATGGAATCCCCGTAGGTTCTGCCATAATAACTTTTGATGATTTCATCTTTACCTTCAACCAAAACCTGTACCGTCTGCCCGATTTTCTCATCGTTATAACGCTGAGAAATCTCTGACTGTATCAGCATCAGATTTTCCTGACGGCGAAGTTTTTCTTCTTCCTCTATCTGGTTATCCAACCGATAAGCCGGGGTGTCTTCTTCCCGGGAATAAGCAAAAATTCCAAGCCGTTCAAACTTCATTTCTTCTATGAAATCTTTCAGTTCTAAGAATTCTTCTTCCGTCTCCCCAGGGAAACCCACAATCAAGGAAGTACGAAGCACCGCATCAGGAAGTTCCTTCCGGATTTTTTGGAGCAGGGTGGTAATCTCTGCCTTGTTGGTGCGACGTCCCATCCGCTTTAAAATTCTGTCATTGCAATGCTGAATAGGAATATCAAAGTAGTTACAGAGTTTTTCTTCCTCTTTGAAAACCTGAATGAGTTCATCGGTCACCAGTTCCGGATAGCAGTAATGCACCCGCACCCATTTTACATCCGCAATAGCACACAAAGACTTTAACAGTTCCGGCAAACGATATTCCCCATACAAATCCATCCCGTACCGGGTGGTATCCTGGGCAATGACAATCAGTTCCCGAACGCCATCTTTCACCATGGTCTCTGCCTCTTTTAGAATATCTTCTATGGTACGGCTCCGGTATTTACCGCGGATGGTGGGAATCACACAATAGGTACAGCGGTTGTCGCAACCTTCTGCAATTTTTAAATATCCCGTGTAGGGAGGGGTGGTTCTTACCCTTGGCAGGTTTTCGCAAAGAACCATAGTTTCTTCACAAAAAATCTTTTCCGACGGTTTGGTAAGACCATCTAAAATTTCTACAATTTTAGGATATTCATAGGTACCAATCACCGCATCCACTTCAGGAATTTCCTGAATAATCTGTTCCTGATACCGTTGTGCCAGACAACCGGTAACCACCAAAAACTGACAGGTGCCGGCCTCCTTACATTTGGCAAGTTCTAAGATGCATTCAATGGATTCCGTCTGTGCCGACTCAATAAAGGTACAGGTGTTTACCACAATGATATCTGCATCTTCTTCATTTTCTACAATCTCATATCCGGCATCTTCCAAAAGACCCAGCATTTGTTCGCTGTCTACTAAGTTTTTGGAACAGCCAAGAGAGGTAAGTGCTATTTTCTTCACAGGTCTTCTCCTTAAAAATCCTCGTCTTCCAAGTTAAAGGTGTATCGGTCCAGACAGTTGCGGATTTCCCCTAAGGAATATCCCCGCCGAACCAATCTTGCTTTTAACTTTTCCAAATCTTTGCGGCTATGAATATTTTCACAAAGCCGCCGCTCCTCTACATATTGATAAAGGGCATCCTCTATATTGACCTCGGCTTCGTCTATTGCCTCATCGATAAGAGCCGGAGCAATGCCCTTTTGCAAAAGTTCCTGCCGGATCCGATAGATACCCTTGGCAGATAAATTTACCCCATCTGCCAGATACATTTTTGCATATTCTTTATCGTTCAGGTAGCCAACCGCCAAAAACTGTTCTACCACCTGCTCTGCAATTTCTTTTTCATAACCTTTGTGACAAAGTTTGTCGTAAAGTTCCCGACAGGTAAGCATCTTTCTTCCCAGCATCCCTGCCGCAACATTGGTGGCTTTTTTCAGCAAATCCATTGCCATGACCTATTTCTTAGGTTTTGCAGGTTTTGCAACTGGGGTAAAGGGAGTTGCCTCTGTATCTTCCGCGGTAGCCGGAAGTGCCGCCGCCTCCCGTACTTTTGCTTCGATTTCATCACAAAGGCCCGGGTTTTCCTTTAAGATGTGCTTCACACCTTCTCTGCCCTGACCTAAACGCTCTCCATCATAAGAGAACCAGGAACCGCTCTTTTCTACAATGCCCATCTCTACTGCCATATCCAAAATATTACCCTCGGTGGAAATACCCTCACCATAGATGATATCAAATTCTGCTTCTTTGAAAGGCGGAGCCACTTTGTTCTTCACCACTTTAACCTTGGTGCGGTTACCAATCATACCGCCCTCTGATTTAATGGTTTCAATCCGTCTTACATCCATCCGGACAGAGGAATAAAACTTCAACGCCCGACCACCGGTGGTTGTTTCCGGATTACCAAACATCACACCTACCTTTTCACGCAACTGGTTGATAAAGATAGCGGTGGTGTTGGATTTACTGATGACAGAGGTCAGTTTTCTTAGCGCCTGAGACATCAGTCTTGCTTGAAGTCCTACATGGGCATCACCCATCAAACCTTCAATTTCCTGCTTCGGGACCAAAGCCGCAACAGAGTCCACTACAATCACATCAATGGCACCAGAGCGAACCAACTGCTCGGTAATTTCAAGTGCTTGTTCGCCGGTATCCGGCTGGGAAACAATCAAATCATCAATTCTGACACCTAACTTTTCTGCATAGACCGGGTCAAGGGCGTGTTCTGCATCAATGAAAGCGGCTTCACCACCCATTTTCTGGGCTTCTGCCACAATATGTAATGCCACGGTAGTTTTACCGGAAGATTCCGGCCCGTAAATCTCCACAATTCTGCCCCGGGGCACACCGCCGATACCCAGCGCCACGTCCAGCGCCAAAGAACCGGTAGGGATCGCCTCCACATTCACCGCCGGTTTTTCTCCAAGGCGCATTACTGCACCGGAACCATACTGCTTTTCAATATTCCCAAAAACGCTTTCCAACGCTTTTCTTTTTTGCTCGTCCATAACAAATTCTCCTTATCTTATAAGTTATGATAATGCTTCATCTATCATTATAAATTACCATAGTTATAGTGTCAAGGAATTTTTTAAACCACAAGATATTCTTTTTTACTATTTTTTAATTCCGTAAAAACGCAGAGCATTTTCCGTGGTAATCCGCTCTAATTCCTCTCTGGAAATCCCTTTGATTTCTGCCATTTTATCTGCAACATATCCCACATAACCGCTGAAATTTCTCTCGCCCCGATGAGGTTCCGGTGCCATATAAGGACAATCGGTTTCAATCATCAATCGTTCCAGGGGTACTGCCTGACACGCCTCTATGGCACGACGGGCATTTTTAAAGGTTAAAACCCCCGTAAAGGATACCATAAAACCTATTTTTACAAGTTCCTTTGCAGTTTCGCTACTGCCGGAAAAGCAATGCATTACGCCGTTTGTTACCTTTTCTTCTTTTAAAATTCTTATCCCGTCACCTTTGGAGTCCCTATCGTGAACGATGATAGGCATATCCAATTCTTTCGCCAAAGCAATCTGTTTGCGGAAACAGTTTTCCTGCACCGTTTTGTCATAAC
>JAZPYU010000007.1:0-8273 GCA_045544295.1 Ructibacterium sp.
TGTCCTATGCGACTTCTATGGAAGTTATCACAACGGGACTTGATAGAATTGAAGCATATCTGCAAGGAAAATGTGAAAAATAACATAAATTGAAATAATTTGGAGTGGTTTCCATGAAAATAGGTTTTATTGGTGCGGGTAATATGGCATCGGCGTTACTTGGCGGTATGATGAGAGGAATGATTTCTCCTTGCGATGCGATGATTTCTGATAAAAATGATGCTAAACTTTCCGCTTGGAAAGAACAAGGTGTTGCGGTGACGAAGAGCAACAGGGAGGTAGAAGAAGCATCTGATATCGTTTTTCTTGCCGTTAAGCCGAAAATTATTCCGTTGGTATTAGCAGAACTTAAAGGATATTCAAATAAAATTTATATTTCCATTGCGGCAGGTATTACCATAGACTTTTTGGAAAACAATTTAGGAAACGACAAAAAGATTGTTCGTACCATGCCCAATACTCCGGCTTTGGTTGGTTGCGGAATGACAGTAGTTGTTCCCAATCACAATCTTTCCGACCAAGAAAAAGAGACTGTTTTTGCATTGTTCCAAAGTGTAGGCGAAGCGATGCAACTTTCTGAAGGGGAATTGGAAACTGCTACTGCTATTCACGGAAGCAGTCCGGCTTATATTTATATGCTGATGGATGCTTTGGCGGATGCCGGTGTTCGATATGGATTAACCAAAGAAAATGCGCTAAAACTTGCCGCAAAGGCGGTAGAGGGTAGCGCAAAGATGGTTTTAGAAACAGGGATACACCCGGAACAGTTAAAGGATAATGTGTGTTCCCCCGGAGGGACAACCATTGCCGCGGTTCGGGAACTGGAACGTACCGGTTTTAAGGAATCCCTTCATGCTGCTGTGGATGCTTGTATCAAGCGAAATCGGGAAATGCAAAAGTAATAATTGATAAACAGGTGAGGAATATGTTTTATTATATTGCCGGAACTTTGGTGCATAAAACAGATAGTTATGCAGTCATTGATGCGGGTGGGGTAGGTTATCAAATCTTTTCTACCGCCAATTCTTTACAAGAAATTGGTGAAGTAGGCACCTATGCCAAACTTTATACCTATATGAATTTAAAAACCGCATCGGATATTTGTTCTCTATACGGGTTTTCTACCTTGGAAGAAAAGAATATTTTTGAAATGATTTTAGGTGTTTCCGGTGTGGGAGCCAAAACGGCTGCGAGTTTGCTTTCTAATATTTCCCCGTCTAAATTTGCACTTTGTGTTGTAACCAATGATGCAAAATATTTAGCCGCTAATACCCCGGGACTTGGCCCCAAAGGTGCGCAGCGGATTATTTTGGAATTAAAGGATAAATTTAAAGGGATAGAACTTGATGATATTCCCAAAGAAGAGATTTTTGCTCCGCAAACAGATGGAGAAAATGAAGCGGTTTCTGCTTTGGTTGCCCTTGGATATTCCACACAGGAGGCAAGAAAAGCCTTACGTGGAGCAACAGGTACCGTGGAAGAAATGGTAAAGGTTGGTTTAAAGAATCTTTTAAAAGGTTAATCAAACGAACCGGAGGGAAAAGAAATGATGGATGAAGAAAACAGAATTGTTACAACGACGGAACGTTCTGAAGATGGAGAAAATGAGCATAGCCTGAGACCAAAAACTCTCACGGAGTATATTGGCCAGACGAAAGCAAAAGACAATTTAAAGGTGTTTATCGAGGCGGCAAGACGTCGGGGTGAGGCATTAGATCACGTTTTGTTATATGGACCTCCCGGACTTGGAAAAACTACGTTAGCAGGAGTTATTGCCAATGAAATGGGTGTTAATCTTCGGATTACATCCGGACCTGCAATTGAAAAACCCGGGGATTTGGCAGCACTTTTAACAAACCTTGGCCCAGACGACATTCTTTTTGTGGATGAAATCCATCGTCTTAGCCGTAGTGTGGAAGAAATTCTTTATCCCGCAATGGAAGACTATGCTTTGGATATCATTATAGGTAAAGGGCCATCTGCACGGTCTATCCGTTTGGATTTACCTCGTTTTACCTTAATTGGAGCAACGACCCGTGCCGGTGCTTTGGCGGCACCTTTGCGTGATAGATTTGGTGTTATTAGCCGATTAGAAATGTATACGACGGAAGAACTTTCAACCATCGTGAATCGAAGTGCTGATATTTTAGGAATTGATATTGATCCTTCCGGTGCAACGGAAATTGCATCAAGGTCCCGTGGTACCCCAAGAATTGCAAATCGACTGCTTCGCAGAGTTCGGGATTTTGCACAGGTTGTATCGGATGGAGTTATTACCAAGGAAATTGCTGATCACGCTCTTGAAAAATTGGAAATTGACCGTTTGGGTCTTGATTCATCAGATCGTCGGATGTTGAAAACGGTAATTGAGCATTATAACGGTGGTCCGGTGGGACTTGATACCTTAGCGGCAACCATCGGCGAAGAAAGTGACACCATTGAAGATGTTTACGAACCGTTTTTAATGCAAATTGGCTTTTTAAATCGTACTCCCAGAGGACGAATGGTAACCATACGTGCTTATGAACATTTTGGAATTCCTTATAAACAAAGGGAATCCTGTGACAATATTTCTATGTTTGGAGAAGAGTAAAGGAGAAATTGAAATGGCAGGAAAAGAAAAGTTTTATATCACAACGGCGATTGCATATACTTCCAGAAAGCCGCATATCGGCAATACCTATGAAATTGTTTTAACAGATGCGATTGCTCGGTTTAAGCGTTATTTGGGATATGATGTTTGCTTTTGTACCGGAACGGATGAACACGGTCAAAAGATAGAAGAACTGGCAAAAGAAGCCGGAATCAGCCCAAAGGAATATGTAGATGGCGTTGCGGCTGAAATTAAAAATATCTGGGATTTGATGAACACCAGTTACGATAAGTTTATTCGTACTACGGATGACTATCACGAAGAAACTGTTCAAAAAATCTTTACCAAACTTTATGAGCAAGGAGATATTTATTTAGATTCCTATGAGGGTTGGTATTGCACCCCTTGTGAATCTTTCTGGACAGACACGCAGTTGGTTGATGGAAAATGTCCTGATTGTGGAAGAGAAGTGCATAAACAAAACGAGGAAGCATATTTCTTCAAAATGAGCAAATATGCTGATCGTTTAATGAAACACATTGAAGAAAATCCGGAATTTATTCAACCGGAGTCCCGGAAAAAGGAAATGGTTAACAATTTCTTAAAGCCCGGTCTTCAGGATCTTTGTGTTTCCCGTAGTAGTTTTAAGTGGGGAATTCCCGTTCCGTTTAATCCGGATCACGTTACCTATGTATGGTTGGATGCCTTGACCAACTATATCACAGCAATTGGATATCGTTGTGATAGTAAAGATGAAACGTATCAAAAGTATTGGCCGGCTGATGTTCATATCATCGGTAAGGATATTTTGCGTTTCCATACCATTTATTGGCCCATATTCCTGATGGCGCTTGGCGAACCGTTGCCAAAACAAATATTTGGTCATCCTTGGTTATTAAATGGTCAGGATAAGATGAGTAAGTCTATTGGTAACGTTATTTATGCGGATGATTTGGTACGAAATTTTGGCGTGGATGCGGTACGTTATTATCTGCTTCACGAGATGCCTTTCGCACAAGATGGCACCATTACCTTAGAAACGTTAATCAGCAGATATAATTCTGAATTGGCAAACACCTTGGGTAATTTAGTTAATCGTACCGTTTCTATGATTCAAAAGTATTTTGGCGGAGAAATCCCTGCGATTGGTGCAAAAACCGAATTTGACGAGAGTTTAGAAAACACCTGTCTTTCCTGTGCGCAAAAAACTGCTGAATGTATGGAACGTTTACGTGTGGCGGATGCTATGGATGCGGTTTGGGATATTGTAAATCGTTCCAACAAATATATCGATGAAACCATGCCTTGGGTTTTGGCAAAATCGGATGAAGGAAAAGAAAGCCTGAAAACGGTGATGTATCATCTGGCAGAGAGCATTCGTTTTATCGCATCCTTATTGACTTCCTTTATGCCGGAAACCTCCGGTGCAATTGCGGGACAGATTGGTGCAACAGAACTTTCCTGGGAGAGTTTAAAGACCTTTGGTGCTACGGTTGCCGGAACCAAAGTAAGTGAACCGACACCGTTATTTGCAAGATTGGATCCGGAAGCGAAATTGGCGGAATTAGAAGCGGATATGGGAAAACCTCAAGAAGATGTTGTTGAGATAGAGCCATATAAGGGTGCTGTTTCCTTTGATGACTTTATGAAGTTAGATATTCGTGTAGGCAAGGTTGTTGTGTGCGAAAAGGTGCCGAAGTCTTCCAAACTTCTTCGTTTTGAGTTGGAAGTGGGAAGCGAACGGCGTCAAATCCTTTCCGGAATTGCGAACTATTATCAACCGGAAGACTTGATTGGTAAAAATGTTTTATTTATTGCCAACTTCCCGCCCAGAAAGATGATGGGATTGGAATCCAATGGTATGATTCTTTCGGCTGAACACGATGGAAAATTGGTAGTAACATCCACCTTAGAGGATATTCAGTCCGGCGCTTGCATTGTGTAATTATGAACTATCAAGAAAGCATTGCTTATATTCATCAAACACCTAAGTTTGCAAGGGAACTTGGAAACAGGAAGTTAAAAAAATTATTAGAACATTTAAATAACCCGCAGGAAAGCCTGCGGGTTATTCATCTTGCCGGAACCAACGGAAAAGGCTCTACTGCTGCTATGATTGCAAACTCACTTACTTGTGCCGGTTATCGGTGTGGACTTTATACCTCGCCGTATATTGAACGGTTTAACGAGCGAATTCGTATCGATGGAGAAGAAATTCCAGATGATGATTTGGCAAGAATTATCACAAAAATACGGGAATTGATAGAAACCTATGATGCACCTGTATCGGAATTTGCTTTAGATACCGCGGCGGCATTTTGTTATTTTGAGGAAGAAAAATGCGATTTTGTGGTATTGGAAACAGGGATGGGCGGAAGATTAGATGCCACAAATGTTATCCAAAATCCATTTGCAACAGTTTTGACAGCCATTGATATGGATCATATGCAATACCTTGGCGATACCATAGAGAAAATTGCAAAAGAAAAATGTGGTATTATCAAACAAAATTGTCCGGTGGTTTGCTATCCAAAGCAAAAGGATAGTGTTGTTAAAATAATCCAAAATGTTGCAAAAGAAAAGAATGCTCCGGTCTATATCCCGGAAATTCCGGAATATAATGAACAAAAAATTTTATACCTTAAAAAAGAATATGAGATAGGACTTTCCGGAGAGTTCCAAGGATATAATGCAGCAACCGCGTTAAAGGTGTTGGAGATTTTAGGGAAGCAAGGTGTTGCTATTCCTGAAAGAGCGATTGCAGAGGGTCTTAAAACAGCCAAAAATATGGCTCGTTTTGAAAAGTTTGGAAAACAAGTGGTATTGGATGGCGGGCACAACGCATCGGCAGGAAAAGCCCTTTGTAGAGCATTAAAGTTATTACAGAAACCCATTTATTTTTGCGTCGCAATGATGGAAGACAAGGATTGTAAAGGTTTTTTGCGGGAAATTGAGGGCGTTGCGAACGGAATTGTTTTTTCAAAAATAGAGATGCCTCGTTGTGCTACGGCTGAAACATTAGCAGAACTTGTTGTGAATAAAAAAACCTTTGTCCAAATTGAGAATCATCCATTTCTTGCAATCGAACAGGCATTAGCCTTAGCTGGGGATGATGGAATTGTCTGTATCTGCGGATCTTTGTATTTTGCCGGGATGGTTCGACCGTTTTTAAGAGAAAAATTTAAAAATAGCGATGAGTAAACTCATCGCTATTTTTTTAAATAAAGAATACCCAGGAATCAAACCAGTCCAGGAAAGTTTGAACATAAAATCTTGAAACGGGCACACCGGAAATAACCGGATAAAACGCAATAAACATAGCCAGTGAAATGATAGTAATACTTGTAGAAACATACCCTGCGTTTTCAAACCGTTTTTCCAAATCTTCCATGGCATAGACGATAAATAAAATCAAAAATGGAAGGGTTCCAAAGAAATGATATTGCAGAGCATATCTGGTTACAAATATCCATGGGACATATTGGGCTAACAAACCTAAAAATAGAAACAATACCTTAAAATCACGGGATTTTATACCACGATATAAGGAATAGAGCAGGGCCGCAATGCCAATCCAACTAATGAAGGGATTTTGGAAAATAGAAATACAACCAATTTGCCCTGCCTCAATACTATCGGTCGGTGCCTGATATGCCCACATTGGTTTGTAGACAAAAGGCCAACTATACCATGGCGAAGAATATGGGTGTGTACCATCTAACTTGGAATGATAATCAAACATATATTTTTGATTGTTCCACATAGCCTCAAAAACGTTGCCGTAACCGTCTACCATAGAGATAGGAAGGTACGATAATGTGTATATGGTTGCCGGGATTAAAATAAAGAATAACAAGCACCATGCACAAGTTCTGATGAGGAATGTTTGAAATGTTTGTTTTTCTTCTTTGGGTAACAGTCGGTAAATCCGAACTAAAATAATCATAAACTCTACTGCAAGTCCAATTCCGGCGTATACCGCTGTCCATTTTGATGCACAGCCAAACCCCATAGAAAGACCGGATAAACCTAAAAATAATAGTTGTTTTTTTCGGGATGATGCTTCCTTTTTTGCCCATAAAACCGCGGCTTCACCAAATTCATACATAAAATAGTACATACACAAGGTAAAGAAAACAGGATAGGTATCAATGGTGCCAATTCTTGTTAATGAAAAATGCATAAAATCAAAAGCAAAGAGCAGAGTGCCGATTGTGGAATAGCGCGTTCTTCCAAACAACCGCTTTAAGAACAGGTAGAAAATAGGAAGCATAAAAATACCAATCAAAGTGCCGGAAAAACGCCAACCAAATGGGGTCATTCCAAAAATTCCAACACCAACTGCCATTATCAGTTTTCCAAGAGGCGGGTGGGTTGTCTCATAATAAGGAAGACCGTGCAGATGTTCATAGGCGGTTCTTGGATGGTAAATTTCGTCAAAATAGGTGCCATTCATAAACGATGCCTTATTGGTGATCAGGTGTTGCTCATCAGCCATAAAAAGAAGATGTTCCATATCGTTGCCGGTAATAGAAGAAATTTTTGCCAATTCCCCGTTAATATCCCGAAATCCTATTTCGTATAAGGTATAATTGGTGGTCTTTGCGGTACCTTTAATATACTTGGCTTCAACCGGAGAGATCGTTTGTTTTTCCCAATGAAAAACACTTTTGAGTTGACCGTAGGTTTCCGGTAAATCTAACCAATCGTCTCCGTTTGTGGAAATGGCAAGTTTCAGTCCGGAAGAACCTTCAATTTCACCAATACCGCAGTAATAGTCAACCTCGGAAAGAATAATAGGCTTTTCCAACGTGATAGAAAAAGTTTCTTCTATGCTTTTGGGTTGATAGAATGTTTGCGGGGCTTTGGTGTCACCTAAATTGATCAACGCAGTGAAAGAATAAAGAAGAACGATTCCGGCTAAGAGATAATAGTCCATGCGGACCATTTTTCTTTGTTTTTGATAACTTCCTTTGCAAGGAAACAAACTAGCCCAACCCTTAGATTTTGTTAAAAATTCCGGGAAAAAAGAACGATGTGTCAAACATTCATTTTCTTCTGATGTTTTTGGGGTTTTTATATAATCTTGAAAAATCACAAAAAGGCTTGTAACAAAAAGCGCAACTTCTAAAAACGACAGCGGACCTACCAAGCCATAGAGTGGTGCTGTATTTCCGGAAAGATTTAATTGCAGAATATAGGAAAGATTTAAAAAGCACACGGTGCTTAGACCTGCAAAAATGTATAGAATTTTTCGGTTTTTTGAAACAATAAAATCAAGCAATAAAAAGAATAAAGGAAGAACTAAGTATCTTTCGTGCATTTTAAAAGCAAAGGTATATAAAAATCCTAAAAGCACATAGCAACTTAAAAATAACCTTGAACCAACATTTTTTACCTTATAAAAAACATATAATGCGACAAAAACTGCCAACCCTATAAGAATAATATTGATGCCCGGCCAAAGCCATGCGTAACCTGTTTCCATAGAAACCCAATTCAATCCCAAAAGGCCGTAGAGATTAAAAGCATTTACAGAAAAATATGGGTAAGATGCCAGAGTGTTTTGATATTTTTCAATCAGCCATAAGGGGTTTAGAGATTTTAAAAAGGCCGCAAAGCCTGTTTGGTTTTGCCAAACAGAGGAAAAGGGAAGTGAACAAAGTAAGAAAAGTGCAAT
>JAZPYU010000008.1:0-3051 GCA_045544295.1 Ructibacterium sp.
TAAACGCATAGGCGCAATGTGCAGCAGCGCAGTTACCATCCATGGTCTTAAATGTTTTTGCCATGATTTTTTGCCTCCTTAAGTAAAATATATGTTTATTATTTTTTCAAAAAAACAGTTGGTCGTACGGACTACCTAATAGTATAACACATTGTGAAAAAAAATTCAAACATTATTTTTGAAAAAAAGCAAGAATTTTCACTAAAAAAACAAAAATTTTCGTGCATTTTAGTAAAAGAAATTTAATTTAAAAAGACGTTTACTCTTTTGGGAATTTGTGGTATAATAAAAATGTATGGAAAATTGATACCAAAGAGGTGGTACAAATGTGGCTGAAAGAAATGAAAAAATATGTAGGATTGTTTGTGTTTGGTATTATTTTGATTGCCATTTACAAAACCTTTGATAATTTTGGTTATATTGTGGATTGGGCAAGGAACCTTTTCGGATTGCTGACGCCGTTTATCATCGGCGGGTGTATTGCCTATCTTCTTTACAGACCCTGCGGAAAATTAGAAGCGCTTTTTATGAGGACCAAGGTGAAGTTTATCAGTCAATACCGGCGTGGACTTGCGGTGGTTTCTATTTATCTGATTTTTGTTGGGGCGGTAACCCTTTTGCTTTTTGCCATCATTCCTGCCTTGGCACGAAGCGTCAAAGATTTTATTGAACAATTCCCCAATATTATTCAAGGGCTTTTCGATTGGTTGAATTCTTTTGGTATTTATGAATTCAATAGTGCCACCGTCCTTCGTCTTTTTAATGACTATATCCTTTCTGCGGACAAACTTTTTAACAGTTTTTCCTTTGATAATGTGAATCGTTACGCAAAGGGTGTAATGAATGTGGGAAGCACCTTGTTTGATGTGCTGTTGGGCTTGGTGATTTCCATTTATCTGCTTCTGGACCGGAAGAATTTAAAAACCGGATTTATCCGGATTGTACGGCAGTATGTCCCCAAAAAACATCGGGAAAAATGGGGTAAATATTTTACAGATGTCAATAAATTTATCCATCAATATATTTCCTGTCAGTTGTTGGATGCTTTGGTGGTTTTTGTACTGTCTTTTGTTGTTTTGGCATTGCTCCGTGTGAAATACGCCATTTTGTTGGCGGTGATTATGGGGTCCTTTAATTTAATTCCTTATTTTGGTGCGATTATTGCCACTGCTCTGGCGGCAATTGTCACCATCTTTGCCCAAGGATTTACTACTGGTCTGATTGTGGCAGTCGCATTGATTGTTCTGCAACAGATTGATGCCAATATCATTCAGCCGAGATTGGTTGCAGATTCTCTTGGACTGGCGCCGGTTTGGGTTATTTTAGCCATTGTATTGGGCGGCGGTCTTTTCGGCTTTTTCGGAATTTTCCTTGCGGTACCGGTTTTTGCATTATTGAGACAAATGTTGGATGATACATTAAGGGCGCGGGAAGAGGTTCTTCCCCAAGATGCAAAAATGAAATAAGAATGTAATATTTTCATAGAAAAAACCTTGTGTCAAACCTTGACACAAGGTCTTTTTTCCTTTATACTAAAATAAGATGATTATGATATCTTGCAGATATTGTGCAGGAAAGGAATGAGTGATTTGGCACAAGAGAAAAAAATGGTAGAAGCGATTACACCGATGGGTGAAGATTTTGCCCAATGGTATACGGATATTATCAAAAAGGCACAACTTTGTGATTATTCCGGCGTTCGGGGTTGTATGGTGATTCAACCTTATGGATATGCTATCTGGGAGAATATTCAGAAAAACCTGGATGCCCGGTTTAAGAAAACAGGGGTAGAAAACGTTTATATGCCCATGTTTATTCCGGAGAGCCTTTTACAAAGAGAGAAAGACCACGTAGAAGGTTTTGCACCGGAAGTTGCATGGGTAACTCACGGCGGTAATGAAAAATTGCAGGAACGGCTTTGTGTTCGTCCTACTTCGGAAACGTTGTTCTGTGAACATTATGCAGGCAGTATCCGTTCTTATCGGGATTTGCCCAGACTTTATAACCAATGGTGTAGTGTGGTCCGCTGGGAAAAGACCACCCGTCCTTTCCTCAGAAGTATGGAATTCTTATGGCAGGAAGGTCATACCGCACACGCTACCGCAGAAGAAGCACAAGAGAGAACCATTCAAATGCTGAATGTTTATGCAGATTTCTGTGAGCAGGAACTGGCTATCCCTGTTATCAAAGGTCAAAAGACCGATAAAGAAAAGTTTGCCGGTGCCAAAGAAACTTATACCATTGAAAGTTTGATGCACGATGGTAAAGCATTGCAGTCCGGCACCAGTCATAACTTTGGTGATGGTTTTGCAAAAGCCTTTGGTATTCAGTATCTGAGTGATAATAACACTATGGAATATGTACACCAGACTTCCTGGGGTATGACCACCCGTATGATTGGTGCAATTATTATGGTCCACGGTGATGATGCCGGATTAAAACTCCCGCCCAGAGTGGCACCGATTCAGGCGGTGATTATTCCGGTTGCCCAACACAAAGAGGGTGTGTTAGAACGTGCCGGTCAGTTAAAAGCCCAACTTTCTGAAAAATTCCGGATTAAATTGGATGACAGCGATAAATCCCCCGGCTGGAAGTATAGCGAATATGAGATGCGCGGTGTTCCGGTAAGAATTGAAATCGGACCTAAGGATATTGAAAATAATCAAGCGGTTCTGGTAAGCCGGGTTGACCGGAGCAAGACTTTTGTATCTCTTGATAACATTGAAGAAGAATTAGAAAAACTCTTAACACAAATTCAAGCACAAATGCTGGAAGCGGCACGGCAGAACCGTGAAGAAAAGACCAGCGTTGCTGTTACTTATGATGAATTTAAGCAGATCGTAGAAGAAAAAGGCGGTTTTGTGAAAGCAATGTGGTGCGGTGATGAGGCTTGTGAAGTGAAGATTAAAGAAGATACTACCGCAACATCCCGTTGTATTCCTTTTGAGCAGCAAAACTTAAGTGATACCTGTATCTGTTGTGGGAAGCCCGCAACCAAGATGGTTTACTGGGGTAAAGCGTATTAAAATTTTGTAAAATCTGTATGGAGGT
>JAZPYU010000009.1:0-5351 GCA_045544295.1 Ructibacterium sp.
CCGAACCAGTTTGTTGATGGTTTCTACCATATGCACCGGAATACGAATGGTTCTTGCCTGGTCGGCAATGGCACGGGTGATAGCCTGACGAATCCACCAGGTTGCATAGGTACTGAACTTAAAGCCCTTGGTATAATCAAACTTATCCACCGCTTTGATAAGACCTAAGTTACCTTCTTGAATCAAATCAAGGAAGAGCATACCTCTGCCCACATAACGTTTCGCAATGCTGACAACCAAACGGAGATTGGCTTCTGCTAACTTTCGCTTTGCGGCTCTGTCGCCATCCAACATCTTTTGGGCAAGTTCTGTTTCTTCGGCAGAAGAAAGCAGCGGAACTTTACCGATTTCTTTTAAATACATCCGGACCGGGTCATCAATGCTGACGCCATCCGGCACAGACATATCGTCCAGTTCTTCCTGGGAAATCTCTTCGATATCCTCTTCTTCAAAAAGGTCTAAGTCTTCCTCTAAATTGCCCACGATTTCTACGCCATGCTTTTCTAAGTATTCATAGATTTTATCAATCTGTGCCACATCCAGTTCCAAATCTTCCAATTTGTCACTGATTTCTTTATAATCCAGCATTCCTTTTTTCTTGCCTTCTTCCAGCAATTGCTGAAGCAAGACTTTTTTGCTGACAGTCGGTTTCTTTTCGTTTTCCATCATAAACTCCTCCTATTTTTTCCTCTTTTTGAGCATCTCATCCAATGCCGCCAAGTCCCCTTCTTCCATCAACCGGGACTGTTGCAGTTTTGCCTTTTGGACAAGCAAAAGTTCAATGGGTCTTTGACAGGCGACTAACTTATCCTGAATTTCTTTATAATCCATAAAAATTCCATTGATCACGCCAATTTCTTCCGGTGGAAGTTCCATCAGCAGGTTGTGTACGTCTGCATTCTTTCCCTCCGGGGTTTGGAAAAGCCAGGTTGCAACCTTTTTATGTAGGTCTTCTCCAAAATCTTCCGGCACAATACCTGCCGCTCTGACTTTTTTCATCACACCGGCGTTTGCCATTAAATTAAGAAGAAGCCGTTCGGCGTTCCGGAGTCCCATGACATCTAAATTCTGTCTGCCTCCGGTTCGTTCCACAAACTGACGTTGTTCCTGTCTTTGACGTTTCTTTTCTTCAATGGCATTTCGGGTCCGCATCAGCACATCCACCTGCGCCTGCAAACTCTCCGGGCTGATTCCCGCCGTTTTCGCCACCTGCTTTAAATAAAGTTCCCGCTCCGGCGGTTTTTTAATTTCTGCCAGAATGATCGCGGTTTTTTCTACAAACTCAATGGTTTGCTCCGTATCATCCAGGTCATATTCTTTCTTGACCTCGTCTATTCTATACATCAGAAAAGGCTTTGCCTGTTCCACCAAAATCCGGAACATATCCCCGCCCTTGGTTTTGATAAACTCGTCCGGGTCTTTTCCGTCTGTCACCGTCAAGACCTTGGTTTTGATTTCCGCCTCGGTCAGAATTTCCCCTGCACGAAGGGTTGCTTTTTTCCCCGCCTGGTCTGCATCATAGCAAAGCACCGCTTTTCCGGCATATTTTTTAAGAAGTCTTGCCTGTTCCGGCGTGAAAGCCGTACCCAGCGACGCCACCGCATTGCCAATTCCCGCCTGGTGGAGGGAAATCACATCCATATACCCTTCCATCAAAAGCATCTGCCCTGACTTATCGTTTTTGGCAAGGTTGAGTCCAAACAAATTTTCTTTCTTCTTAAAAACCAACGTCTCCGGGGAATTTAAATATTTGGCATCTGCATCCGGTTTCATCGCCCGTCCGCCAAAACCAATGATGTTCCCCTGCACATTAATGATGGGGAACATCACTCTGCCATCATGGAAAACATCATAGTAACTGCCATTTTCCCGAATTTTGGCAAGACCGGCTTCATAGACTTCCTTTTCGTCATAGCCTTTGGTTCCAAGATAGTCAATCAGGTTTCTCCAACCTTCCGGCGCATAACCCAGCCCAAACTTTTTGATGGTTTCATTGGTGAGTTCTCTACCCCGCAGATAGTCATAGGCGGGTTTTCCTTGTTCCCCTGCCAAATTCTGAAAGAAATATCGCGCCGCCTCGGTATTGATTTGATAAATCTTCTGCTTTTTATCAGCGGTTTCTTCCCGACGCTTTTTATCACCCGGCGTACCCGGATCCGGCATTGGGACGTGGGCCCGGTCCGCCAGATATTTTAATGCATCATAAAAATCCAGATTTTCTATCTGCATAATAAAGTTGATCACATTACCGCCAACACTGCAACCAAAGCAATGGAACAACTGCTTGTCCGGTGCAACGGAAAGAGATGGCGATTTTTTATCGTTATGGAAAGGGCATAGGGCAGCATAACGGTTACCAACCCGTTTTAATTTGACATATTCTGAAATCACTTCCACAATATCGTTTTTCTCCCGGACTTCTTCTACAAAATCCTGAAAATCCTGCGCCATACCCTCACCTCCGTCCTGATCTTCGGCGTATAAAATTATATATTCGACATTCTCTGCCGATTTCCTTTTTTTCCTCTTTTTTATTTTGGCCAGAACGATGGAACAAACATTTCCGTGTACTTAGACACGGCGTACCGGTCGCTCATGCCCGCAATATAGTCCCGGGTTAAAACCTGCACATCTCTGGTTGCACTGGCGTTTTTACTGCTTCTGGGAATCAAATCCGGATTCTCGCTATAAACCTGATAGAGCCCCTCAATGATTCCTCTTGCCTTTTTCTCTTCCCGTTGGGGTTCTGATGCCACATAGACCCGCTGAAACATAAATTCCCGAAGACCCATCATTGCCTGATAGACTTCTTCTTCCATTACAATTTCCGGCTTATCCATACTTGCCCTGATAACACCCAAAATCATAGTGTTAATTCTTTGGGAATGCTTGGAGCCAAGCACCGATGTATATTGTTTAGGGATATCATAGTTGGTCAAAACTCCGCCACGGATTGCATCGTCAATATCGTGATTGATATAAGCAATCTTATCAGCAAGTGCCACAATCTGTCCCTCTAAGGTTTCTGCCGGTGTATTCCCGGTATGGCATTGGATACCGTTACGGACTTCCCAGGTTAAGTTCATACCGCCGGGACGTTCCAGCACATCCACCACCCGCAGGCTTTGTTCGTTATGTTGAAAACCCAGCGGACAAATTTCATTCAAGACTTTTTCACCCATATGCCCAAAGGGGGTGTGGCCCAAATCGTGACCTAAGGCAATGGCCTCCGTCAAATCTTCATTGAGGCGCAAGGCTCTGGCGATGGTTCTTGCAATCTGAGAAACCTCTAAGGTATGGGTCAATCGGGTCCGGTAATGGTCCCCCTCCGGAGAGAGAAAGACCTGTGTTTTATGTTTCAGCCGACGAAAGGCTTTGGAATGAATAATCCTGTCCCTGTCACGCTGAAAGGCAGTCCGGATATCACAGGGTTTTTCCTCTGTTTCCCGGCCTTTGCTTTCTCTGCTCTTTACCGCCCAGGGCGCAAGAGTCGTCAATTCTCTTTCCTCGGTGATGCTGCGTAAATTCACCATAAACCCCCTCCTTTTTTCTTCCTATTATTTATTTCTACAAAAAGGTTCTGGTTTCCTCTTTTATATTGACAAAAAATTGAATTTATACTAACATTAGGAGTAGAAAGAAAAGCGAGGTAACCATTTATGAAACACCTTCCGGTACTGACACCGAGACTGAAAAAAATTGCAGATATGATAACCCCCTGTGATTGTATCGCCGATATTGGCACCGACCACGGCTATCTTCCTGTCTTTCTTTGTGGCAAAGGCAAATGCAAAACCGCCATTGCCTCAGACGTAAACGAAGGACCACTTGGCAGAGCAGAAGACACCATCTCCCAATATAAAATGAAAGACCGCATTTCTTTGCGATTGGGTAGCGGTGCAGAAACATTAACACCCGGCGAGACAGATGCCATCGTCATTGCCGGTATGGGCGGACTTTTGATTGGAGAACTTTTAAAGGCATCACCGGATGTGTTTGCAAAAGCCAAGCAAATTATTCTGCAACCTATGAGTTCTATCCCGGAACTTCGGGAAGAATTATATCAAATGGGCTATACCATTGTAGAAGAAGTTCTGGTTCCGGAAGAAGAAAAACTTTATCATATTTTATCGGTGATTCAAAAGCCGGAGGCAGAGACCTTTTCCCGCATTGACTTTTTGTTGGGCAGATGCCTATGCCAAAACAAGCCTGCATATTTTGACCTTTTTATCCAAAAAGAAATAGAAAAGCAATCCCGAAAGATTTTTGGTATGATGCAGGCAAGAGAAAAGAACGAGGAAACCATTCAGAAAGAAACGGTATTATTAGGAAAAATCCGGGAGATTGCAGGAGGATGTTAAGATGCTAAAAGTGAAAGATGTTATGGAAAAAATAGAGGCACTTGCCCCCACCCATCTGGCAGAACCATGGGATAACGTGGGTCTTATGGTAGGGGATTTAGAACAACGGGTGAACACCGTCTTTGTTTGTTTGGATGTAACCTCTGATAATGTAAAACGTGCCATAGACTGTGGCGCCGATATGATTGTTTCCCACCATCCTCTTCTTTTTACCCCGGTGAAACGTATTGTGGAACAAGAGGTCACCGGTGGAATTTTGCGGGAACTGATCTGGCATAATATTTCGGTATACAGCGCCCACACCAACTTAGACCATGCAGACGGGGGTACCAATGATGTGCTGGCAGAAAAACTGGAACTCACCGGTGTTCGGCGGTTCCGGGAAGAAGAATGTCACGACGCATTAGGGAAGCCCCTTGATAATATTGGCAGACTTGGTTTTCTTTCTATTCCTATGGAGATGAGCGATTTTGTTGCCCTGACCAAAAACGCCTTAGGATGCCGGAGCATCCGCTTTGTGGGTGACCCGGAAGACGTGGTCAAAACCGTTGCCCTTTGCAGCGGTGCCGGCGGAGACGGTATTTATTCCGCCTACCATGCAGGTGCTGATGTTTATGTTACTTCGGACATCCGCCACCATGAAGCACAACTGGCTTTTGAACTTGGTATCAATATCATTGATGCCGGTCACTTTGAGACGGAGAACACCATCTGCACCTTTATGACTGAATATTTAGAAAAATCCTTCCCGGGGCTCAGTATTATTCCCTCCGATGCCCAACCCTATTTCCAATAAAAATGAAATAGTAAAACCCCGTCAATGACGGGGTTTTTTGATGATACAAATTCGGGTGATTCGTGAACGTCCCCTACAAGGTAACCGACCAAGGAAGGCGATGTGACGGACAAAGGTCGCCAATTTTCAAGCACGACCGGAATGAAAAAAGCCTCGTCATAAAGACGAGGCTTTTTTCAGTTCCGGCGATGTCC
>JAZPYU010000010.1:0-29270 GCA_045544295.1 Ructibacterium sp.
CGATCATCTCGTCATGTTCTTCCGGGGAAAGAGTGGTAACATTGGAAAACCCAAGGAGCCTGCCCAGTTCCAGGCAGGTGTTGATGGCTTCCGGTGTGTTTTTATCTGTGGGAGTAACGATATAGTTTGCCCCCTGAAACATCTGATCGGTGCTATTCTCCACGCCGGACACTTCACGACCTGCCATAGGGTGCGCGGCAATAAATTCCACATCATCTCTTAACATATCCTGAATTTTATATACGATGCTTCTCTTAACACCGGTAACATCGGTGATGATAGCACCGCTTTTTAAAAAAATTTGGTTTTGCTCTATCCATTCTACAAAGATATGCGGATACAGCGCAAATATCACAAGATCCGCCTCTCCAATCATTCTTTCATCAACTTCTGTGGAACCTTCATCAATAATCCCCTGATCAATGGCATAGTCTATGGAACTTTGTTCTTTGGTAATGGTGCTGATATGAAAACCAAACCGTTTCAGAATTCTTGCATAACTACCGCCTAAAAGTCCAAGCCCGACTATCAGGATTTTTTTGCTTACGTCTACAATCATTTTACTGTCACCTCTGCGCCAAGACTTTGTATATCATCAAAAAATCCGGGATAACTCTTTTCTACTGCCTCAATGCCCGAAATTTCTCCGCCGGTTTGGGAGAGTATTACCGACATTGCCATAACAATTCTATGGTCGTTATGTCCGTCAATGCTATCTCCCCGATAGGTTAAGGTTTGTTTGGGAACAATTATCTTATTATCGCCAAAGACAAGACCGCCGCCAAGTTTTTGCAGTTCTTCGTGCATGGCCGCCCCTCTATCACTTTCTTTGGCTTTTAGCCTGTCTGTGCCTGTAAAGACGGCACCGTTTTTTAAGGCCGCAAGAGCAAAAAGAATGGGGCCCAAATCAGGGCAATCAGAAATATCAAGGGTTGGTGTTCCCTCTGCAATCTTAGCAAAATACTCGGCATAGACCTTATCGCCCTGAAGACTGTCTTCTTTTAAGTTTTGCACCTCTACGGATGAGCCTAAATAATGAAAGGCATCTAAAAAGGCGGCATTGGAATAGTCACCCTCAATCCTCCCTGTATATCCTTTCAGTTTTGACTTTTTGATTGCAATATGATATTCGTCCACAAATTCTACTTCCGCACCAAATGACTTTAATGCCGAAATAGTGAGGTCAATATAGGATCTGCTTTCAAAGGGAGGAATAATCTCAATGGTTGCATCTTCTTTCAAATAAACAAGGGCAAAAATCAGTCCGGTAATAAACTGGCTACTGATATTTCCTCTGATTTTATAGTTTCCGCTTTTCAAATTTCCGCAAAGGGTTACGGCGTTTTCCTGCTTTTGAAAGGTAAAGCCATTCTCTCTGCATAACGTCTCATAGACATCAAGCGGTCTTTCCAAAAGCCGGGTGCTTCCTTTTAAGGTTACGGGTTTTCCCAGACACAGGCAAAGGGGAATAAAAAATCTTAACGTGCTTCCGCTCTCTCTACATTCCAGCACGGGGTTTTCTGCCTTCATAAAGTTTGCCGGATGAATGGTTACTCTATCCTGATTGGTGATGATTTCTGCACCCAGGGCTTTTAAGCAATCCATACTTGCCAAAATATCCTGACTGTAATCCACGCCGGATAAAACACAAGTCTCTTGGGAAAGGGCCGCACCTATCAAGTATCTGTGTGCCATACTTTTAGATGGCGGTGCGCTGATTCTTCCTTTTAGTTTGCATGGTTTGATGTTTGCTATCATTTGCTTCCCTCTATCAAATAATCAATGGCCTCTAAGTACCCGTCTGTGCCGTGGCCGGTAATGGTTTTTACACAGGCAAGGCGCACATAACTGATCTGTCTGAAATCTTCTCTTTCCTCAACTTTCGAAATATGTACTTCTACCGTTGGGATATTCACAGACTTTACCGCATCCAAAATAGCGATACTGGTATGGGTATAGGCGCCGGGATTGATTACAATACCATCCATATTACCATAGGCCTTTTGAATTTCATCCACAAGGTCTCCTTCGTGGTTGGATTGGTATATGGTTACCGCTACACCTTGGTTATCGCAATGCTTTTGTATTTTTTCGCAAAGGTCTTCGTAAGTTTCCTTGCCGTAATGGTCAGGTTCCCGGATGCCAAGCATATTTAAATTCGGTCCGTTCATCACAAGGATTTTCATTGGATTCCCTCCAATCGTTTTGTAAGAATATAATCTGCCTCTTCCTTTGGCGTTGCCATATCAGGTACTATCACATCCGCCGTAGATTGATAAATGGCAAGTCTTTGGGAATAAAGATTTTTTAGTTTTTCATAGGTATCGGAAAGAGGTCTGTCCTCTGTTGCCTGAAGCCTTTTTAGACTTGCATTGATAAAAAATATCTTGCCGTTTCTTTTAAGATAATCTACGTTTTCTTCTCTTAAAATTGCTCCGCCTCCGGTAGCAATCACCTGAGAACTGTTTGCCGAAACATCCTGGATTACCTCTGTCTCTAAATCCCTGAAATATTTTTCGCCCTTTTTCTCTATCAGTTCCTTGATACTGCATCCGCATCGTTTTACAATTTCTGCATCAGTATCCACAAAGGTAAAGCCCTCTATACCTAAAAGTTTTCCGATGGTGCTTTTCCCGCTTCCGGGCATACCGGTCAGCACAATATTCTCTTTGGAGGCAAGAATATCACCAAACACCCTATCGGCCGTCTCTTTTGGAATTTTTTTGTCAAGGAATTTTTCTACTGCAACCACAGCCTGCATCACCAACATATAAAGACCGCCCTCTGCTTGGATTCCTTTTTTCTTCGCATCGGACACAAAGTTGGTAGAGAGAGGATTATACACCGCATCCACCACACCTGTAAGGGATGGAAATAAGGAAACATCAATGGGTCTTGCATCACAATCCGGATACATTCCTAACGGGGTGGTATTGATGATGACATCCGCATCCAAATGCTGGCTTACTGCCTCTTCATAGGTAATGCAGTTTTCTTTTTTACTTCTGCTTACCACCAAAATTCCGGATGCACCCATGTCTTTGGCAACCACTTGGGCAGTTTTACTTGTGCCACCGGTTCCCAGAACAAGGACTTTTTTACCTTGCAAGGAAAGTCCAATCCTCTCAATCAAGGCTTTCATCCCATAGTAGTCGGTATTATAGCCATACAGTTTGCCATCTTGATTGACAATGGTGTTTACTGCACCGATCCGCGCTGCAATATGGCTGACAACGTCAAGATAGGGAATCACCGTCTCTTTATAAGGGATGGTCACATTGATGGCGGCAAAGTCCTTTTCTTTTAAAAAAGTCTTGACCGCATCCTCGGAAAGTTCAATCAGTTCATATTTATAATCAGCAAGTTTTGCGTGGATTTCTCTGGAAAAACTGTGGGTCAGTTTTTTCCCGATACAACCGTATTGTTTCATTCTATTATCATCCTTTTAACCAGTCGGTTCCAAATCGTAATGAAAGAGCATCACATAACACTAAGGCAGTTGCCGCATCCTGTACCACTCTTGCCCTATGCACAATAGCCGGGTCGTGTCTGCCCTTGGGTTCTAAAACAGTTTCTTGCATCGTGACAAAATCAACGGTGTTTTGCGGTTTGAATATGGTAGGAGTTGGTTTCATTGCCGTACGGAAAATCATTGGCATTCCATTGGTGATGCCGCCGTTGATGCCACCGTTGTTGTTGGTAGAAGTTACAATCTTTTGGTTTTCCAGTTTGATGGGGTCATTGGCCTCAGACCCTTTCATATCCGCCAGTTGAAAACCGGCGCCAAACTCTATCCCCTTAACCGCAGGAATGGAGAACATCATATGAGAAAGTAAACTTTCCATAGAATCAAACCAAGGTTCTCCAATCCCTTCCGGCATCCCTACGATTGCGGTTTCCAAAACCCCGCCAACGCTGTCTCCGTTTTCTGCCGCTTCTAAAATGGCACGAGTCATTTCTTCCACACGTTTTTCTTCAAGAACGGCAAAGGTTTTTTGATTAAGGTAGGCAATATCGGTCAGCAAATCACCAAACTCTCTGTCAAAAATCCCCGCACACTTCTTTACGTGGGTGCCGATGACAATCCCTTTTTGCTCTAAGGCATATTTACAGATGGCACCTGCTGCCACAAGCGCCGCCGTAATTCTTCCGCTGAAATGCCCACCACCGCGGGAATCCTGAAAACCGTGATATTTACATTCTGCGGTGTAGTCTGCATGAGAAGGTCTTGCCACGGTTCTCATTCCGGAATAATCTCCGCTTTTCACGTTTTCATTGGGAATTAAAATGGTAATCGGCGTTCCGGTCGTTTTCCCCTGCATCACACCGCTTACAATCTTGAACGCATCCTTTTCCTGTCTAGGTGTTGAAATCTTTCCGTCAGGTCTACGCAGAAAAAGCATATGATTGATGTATGCTTCATCCACTGCAATGCCGGGTGCCAATCCATCTAACACCGCACCGATATATTCCCCGTGACTTTCGCCGAATATGGTAACCGCCACGCTTAAACCAAATGTATTTTTCATCAAAATCACCCCTTAAAGCATCTTTTTGCCATTTCGATTACTTCGCTGCATTTTACGGTTTTCAGTTCAAACCTTCCTACTTCCGGCACCACGGTAACGGTAACGAATTCACCATCGGCTTTTTTATCGTGAAATGCCGCTTCCGCAATTTTATCCCAATCAAAGTCAATGAAGTTATAAAGATTACACTTTTTGAGAACCGCAACCGCCCTGGGTCTTATCGTTTCATCACACATAGGAATCAGGCCAAGCGCCACACATTCCCCGTGATATAAATCAGAACTTGTTTCAATACCGTGACCGATGGTATGGCCAAAATTAAGTATTTTTCTAAGACCTGTTTCCTTTTCGTCTTGCTCTACAACATTCTTTTTGATATGAAGAGAACGAATGATTATTTCGTCTATACCGGCATCGATGTCTTCTTTTTCAAACATAGTAAATAATTCAGCATCTGATGTCAATGCCATTTTGATAGCCTCAGCAAGACCGTTTGCAATCTGTCTTTGGGGCAATGTTTTTAAAACATCGGGGTCTATCAAAACCTTTTTGGGTTGATAAAAAGCACCAACGATATTTTTTACGTTTCCGAAATTGATTGCTGTCTTTCCGCCAATGGATGAATCAATCTGGGAAAGAAGGGTTGTAGGAATATTATAAAAATCAACCCCACGCATATAGGCAGATGCCACAAAGCCTGCAAGATCACCCACAACGCCTCCGCCAACGGCTACCACACAATCCTTTCTGGAAAAATTGTTGTCCAGCATTTTTTGAAGAAGTTCCCCAAATACTGCAAGGCTTTTGGAACCTTCCCCGGTTTCAACCGTGCAAATCACAGGTTCCTGACATTGTTTTGCAACCGTCTTAGCATAAATGGCAGGAACGCCGGAATCTGTCACAATGAGAACTCTTCTTTTTAAGTTAAGGATTTCTCCGGCACGGGAAAGGATTCCTCTTTCCACTATGATGTCGTAACTGTTTTCTTTTAAATCCATCGATATCTTCATAGTAAACTCCATTATATCTCAACGTGGGGTGCAAAGGTTCCGGCAACTTTTAACCGGTCGCACACCTTGTTTAATTCTTCCAGCATTTTTTTACCCTCAGCCGTTTCGGTTGTTCCATCAATTTCTACATAAAAATAATACTGCCAGGAATGTTTTTTAAGGGGTCTGCTTCTTAATGCTGTCATATTATATCCGTATTTACCAATAATACTGATGGCGTTGGCAAGAGAACCCGCCTCATTCTTAACTGTAAACATCAATACAGAGTTGGGAAGAGAAGGAATGTTTGCCTTCACCTTGGAAAGAACTGCAAAACGGGTGGTGTTTTCTCCGCTTTTATTGATATTGGTCTCTAACACTTTAAGCCCGTAAATTTCTGCGGTTTCTACACTTGCGATAGCGCCAAGAGACTTATCTTTTCCCTCTGCAACGGCTTTGGCAGCAACGGCGGTATTGTTGGCTTCTTCGACATCAAAACCGCGAAGGGTAATATAATCATGGCATTGGCTGAGTGCCTGCGGATGACTGGTTACCTTTTTGATGTCCTCTATGGTTGCACCGGGAAGACCTAATAAATTCTGATGAATTTCAAGTTCGTAAATCCCATTGATGAAAAGGCCTCCGGAAAAGATAAGGTCGATGGTCTGTCCCACTTCTCCGGCATAACTGTTTTCGATAGGGAGAACCGCCACATCCGCCTCGCCATCAACAACGGCACTATATGCTGATTTAAAATCACGGTAGGATACCCGGTTGCTGTCCGGCAAAATTCTTCCTGCCGCAATATGGGCAAAAGCACCCTCTACCCCGCTGTAAGCAACGTTAAGGCCTGATTGCATACGATATTGATACGCTCTTGAAACCGACATAAGATTTTTGATGTAATCGATATAATATCCCTTTAACACATCATCTTCAATCATGGCAGCATTCTTTTCAATCACTGCATCTTCCCGCTTTTGGTCCAAAATCGGAAGACCGAATTCTTTTTTATACTCGTAAACCATTTCAGCGGCGCTCATTCTTTTAACAAAAAGTTCCGCCATTTGCGCATCTACCTCATTGATGATGCTTCTTGCTTTCTCTAATTTGTTTTCCATCTTCCCTGTTCCTTTCCAACAAAAAAATCCTCTGCAACCCCAATCAAGGATGCAGAGGACGAAAATACATTTCCGTGGTACCACCTCAGTTTATCACTACCTCACGATAGTGACCTTATCAGGTACTAACATACCTTAGTTCTGTAACGGGAACGCCCGTTGCATCCTACTTAAGACTAACTCTTGTTCAGCGCACTGCTAACAGAAGGAATTCGTCAAGGTCATCACCTTTGCCTCGCACCAACCGGCAACTCTCTCCAGGGTCTTTCCAAGCTTACTTATTTCTGCTCGATCGCATTTATTTTTTATATTGTACCACGTTGGCCGTTCAAAGTCAATAGTTTTTCAAAATTTGTTACAAAAGCCTTATTGTGATATCTTCCCATCTCTCTTTTTGCCTTTCTTTGGAGCATAGAAATTAAGAGACTACTTGCACATACTTAGAATTCCTTTACGTAAGGAACCTCTATTTTATGTAGCAATTTGAAATTTATCATTCATATCATATCCGCCTTACGGCGTTTTTTCTCCAATAAGATTTTTCTTGTAACAAAATTGTATATAGAAACAAAAAGACAAGCAAAAATCTTAACCCACAAATAGTAAGCAACAAAAAATTCCGTTCCAAGCCACATAATGCCTTGATTGAAAAGAAGTCCGCCAATGCTCAGGGCAAGAAAGATGATGAATTCCCTTACCTTGCCATTTCCGCTAATTGGAAAAACAAATAGTATACTTAAAATGTAATTCGCTATGACCGACACGGAAAAAGACACCCCGGATGCCACAAGAACATCCATAGACAGTTTTTCTTTCAGGAGCATCAAAACGCCAAAATCGATGACGGTTGCAATGACACCCACAATGCCGAATTTCATCAGTTGTAGTATGAGTTTTTTCATTTATCTTCACACCTTTTTACACAAAAAATATACCCACAGTATATAATTGACGATTGTCTTGGTATCATTGGATTGATATGCCGCCACAACCAATAACACCCCATTTTGCTTTCATATCATTTGCCTCCTGCTATTTTAAATCAGCACAAACTTGCAATACAAATTTCCCTTATTTTATCAAAAAAAACGTTTTGCCAACCCCTTTTTTCTTTTAAAAATTTTTCACCCAAAATGGGACAATGGCATAAGATATAGCGGGAGGTGAATACTATGTCAAACTTTTATTGTGGATGTAAAAACAATTGTGTGGGTCTTGGAATTTTTTCCGCCATCATCATTGGCATCATTACGGCTTTCCTGACCGTAACGGCAACCATTACCGTTACCCCTGCTTTTTTATGGGTTTTATTAGGAATCGCCGTAGGATATCTGGCAGTAACTTTGATTACCACTTCGGCATCAGAAAATAATTGTCGCCGTTGTGTTTGTCCTATTCTTAACGTTTTGCTGACAGGCATTTTAGGAACAGTTTTAACCTCGATTGTGCTTTTAGGCATCACCTTTGCTGCTACCAGTATTGTTGGCGCCATCATTACCGGCTTGTTACTGGCCTTCTTTTTCCTGGTCATCATTATGACCGCTTGTCTGATTCGCTGTCTTGCGGATTGCGACAATTTCTCTTAAGTAAATAAAAAATCTGTCTCGGGCATTTGCCTGAGACAGACTTTTTTATAAGTTATACCACGCATCTTTCCCCGGATAACAAGCCACATCTTCTAACTCTTCTTCTATCCGAAGCAGTTGATTGTATTTTGCCACCCGATCGGTACGGGAGGGTGCGCCGGTTTTAATCTGCCCGCTGTTTAAGGCTACCACCAAATCAGCAATGGTGGTGTCCTCTGTCTCACCACTTCGGTGAGAAATAACGGCAGTATATCCGGCACGTTCTGCGGTTTTTACCGCGTCTAAGGTTTCAGTCAGGGTGCCGATTTGGTTTACCTTGATTAAAATGCTATTGGCAACACCCTTAGAAATTCCCTCTTCCAAACGTTTTGTATTGGTAACAAAAAGGTCATCGCCTACCAACTGTACCTTATCCCCAATTCTTTCGGTCAGCATCTGCCAACCTTCCCAATCTTCCTCTGCCATTCCGTCTTCAATAGAAATAATGGGATACTTTTTGGTCCAGTCTGCCCAAAGGTCTACCATTTCCTCCCGGGTGCGTATTTTCCCTTGTTTCCAAAAACTATAACACCCCTCTTTTCCCTGTTTTTTTGCCTCTTCGTACATTTCGGTAGAAGCCGGGTCTAAGGCGATTTTAAAATCTTCCCCCGGCTGAAAACCTGCTTTTTCTATGGCTTCCAGAATAAATTGGATCGCCTCTTCGTCACTTTCTAAATTGGGGGCAAAACCACCCTCATCCCCCACAGCGGTGGAATATCCTTTCTTTTTCAGGACACTTTTTAAGGTATGAAAAACCTGGGTACACCAACGAAGTGCCTCTTTGAAACTGTCTGCACCCACCGGCATAATCATAAATTCCTGACAACTAAGGGAATTATCCGCGTGCTTCCCGCCATTTAAAATATTCATCATCGGCACCGGTAAAACATGGGATTGGATACCCCCAATATAGTTGTATAAACTTTGCCCCACACCGATAGCCGCCGCTTTGGCACATGCCATAGAAACACCCAATATAGCGTTGGCACCTAATTTACTTTTATTCTCTGTTCCGTCTAAGGCAATTAAAGTTTGATCAATCCGGATTTGGTCTAACACATTCATTCCGATCAGTGCCTCGCAAATGGGACCATTTACATTTTCTACTGCGGTTTGCACCCCCAAACCGCCAAACCGGGTACTATCTCCGTCCCGGAGTTCATATGCCTCAAAAGCACCGGTAGATGCTCCGGACGGCACAGACGCCCTGCCTAAAATACCGTCCTCTGCATAGACTTCTACCTCTATGGTAGGATTCCCTCTGGAATCCAAAATTTCCCGGGCGGTTACATCAATAATACCAATATATGCTTTCATAAAAATCTCCTTTCCGCCGGAGGCATTAACGTGAAAGATCCTTTCCCGTTAACCTCCTTTTTTCTTACAGTTTATCCCAAGTAAGGAGAGATTATACAAAAAATAAGAGGCTGTAAAAACGACGGTTTTTACAGCCCTCTTTTTTTGAGATAGGAAAAACGTAGGGGCGATGCAGGAATCGCCCGCGGGACATTCGTGAATGTCCCCTACAATATTTTGCGGTCTGGACTTTTTTCACATCCCCTATTTTACTTTACTTGTGCAAGTGCCTGCTCCAAATCTGCAATGATGTCTTCCGCATTCTCAATACCCACAGAAAGACGAATCAAATCCGGGGTAACACCTGCTGCTACCAATTCTTCGTCATTTAACTGACGGTGGGTATGACTGGCAGGATGCAGGACAGAGGTTCTGGCATCGGCAACGTGGGTAACGATTGCCGCCATCTTTAAACTATCCATAAAGGTGACTGCCGCTTCTCTGCCGCCTTTAACACCAAAGGAGATAACCCCGCAGGAACCGTTGGGCAGATACTTCTGACCCAATTCATAATACTTATTATCAGGGAGTCCGCAGTAGTTTACCCAAGCGGTCTTAGGATGCTTTTCTAAAAATTCTGCCACAGCCTGTGCATTGGCACAATGCTGACGAACACGAAGAGGTAGGGTTTCCAGACCGATGTTCAGCAAAAAGGCGTTTTGCGGAGACTGGATAGAACCCAAATCCCGCATTACCTGTGCGGTTGCCTTGGTGATATAGGCCGCTTTACCAAACTTTTCGGTATAGGTAATGCCGTGGTAAGATGCATCCGGGGTAGTTAAACCCGGGAACTTACCGGAGGCTTCCCAATCAAAGTTACCACTATCAATAATCGCACCACCCACAGAGGTTGCATGACCGTCCATATACTTGGTGGTGGAGTGAATGATGATATCGGCACCCCACTCAAAGGGTCTGCAATTAACGGGCGTTGCAAAGGTGTTGTCAATAATCAAAGGAATTTTGTGTTCGTGTGCCACTTTTGCCCACTTTTCAATATCCAGTACCACCAATGCCGGATTGGCAATGGTTTCACCAAACATCGCTTTGGTGTTATCCCTCAGAACTGCCTTTAATTCTTCCTCAGTAGAATCCGGGTCCATAAAGGTAACTTCAATCCCCATTTTCTTCATGGTTACACCAAACAGGTTAAAGGTACCGCCATACACGGTGGAAGAACAAACTACATGGTCTCCGGCACCGGCAATATTAAAGATAGAATAAAAACAGGCAGCCTGTCCGGAAGAAGTGAGCATACCTGCCACACCGCCCTCTAATGCAGTAATCTTAGCCGCTACCGCATCATTGGTGGGGTTGGCAAGACGGGTGTAGAAATATCCGCTCTCTTCTAAGTCAAAGAGTTTTCCCATTTCCTCGGTGGTGCTGTATTTCCAGGTGGTATTCTGGTAAATCGGCAGAACTCTGGGTTCTCCATTTTTCGGGGTATAACCCGCCTGAATACATTTGGTTTCAATATGCATAAAAACGCTTCCTTTCTCGTTGGTAGTTCTTTTAGTCAAATTTCTGCGATATGATGCTATTATACTCTATTTTCTTTGGAATTTCAATAAAAAGTTTCGCAAAACCTATGGAATTTCTAAAAAAGTTGTGTTATACTAAGGAATGACAGAGATTTCCTGTTGGCCGGTGGTGTCATGGATAGGTTTTAAAAACCCACCCCGTTCCAGAGAGGAAAGGTCTGCCGCTACAATCTTATTCCGGAAAACCAAGACATTGGCACGGATAAGACCGGTGCCGGATCCTTGATGATTGAGGACGGGATAGGAATATCGGGTCAGGGTTTTGCCCTGATAGGAAGACAAATCAAATCCGGCAGGGGCTATCACTTCCTGATAGGTTTGGTAGATGATATCAAACTCCTGCGGTATTGTCAACCGGGAAATTTCCGCCGGTTCTTCTACCTGCCAACCATAACCGCCAAGGTAGGCAATGTTCTCCCGGTTGATTTTGGAATCGGTATGAAATAACAAGATAATAACGCCCGCCGTGAGCAAGGCGGCAAAAAAAATAATAAAAATCGGTTTCTGCTTAACCACTTGCAAGTTTGTTCCCCCCTATAAAAAAATCCTATGCGGGGAAGATAAAAAATATGAGGTGAAAGATGCGTCTGGATAAATTTTTGGCAGATTGTGGGTTAGGTGCCCGCAGTGAACTGAAAAAGCAAATCCGCAAAGGGCTGGTTCGGGTAACGGGGATGGAAAATCTTCGCCCTGAAACACAAATTGACCCTGAAACTGCGGAGGTTTTTGTCAATGGCGTTCCCGTTGTTTATCGGGAATTCATCTACCTGATGCTGAACAAACCCCAAGGCTATCTTTCTGCTACCCGGGACGGGAAACTTCCCACCGTTTTAGATTTGGTACCGGAAGAATATCGGCATTTTGAGCCGTTTCCGGTGGGCAGACTGGACATTGACACCGAGGGGCTTTGCCTTTTGACCAATAACGGGCAACTGGCACATCGGCTTCTTAGCCCCACCCATCATATACCCAAAACCTATTTTGCAAAAATTTCCGGCAAGGTAACTGAGAAAGACGTTATCGCCTTTCAAAAAGGCGTGTTGCTGGACGATGGTTATAAGACTATGCCGGCAGAACTTTCTATTCTAACCTCCCAGGAGGAATCTTTGATTGAGGTCACCATCTGCGAGGGGAAATTCCATCAGGTAAAACGGATGTTTCAAGCCATTGGTAAAGAAGTTTTGTATTTGAAGCGAATCCGGATGAATCACCTCCCCTTAGACCCAGACCTTGCCTTAGGGGAAATCCGGGAACTTACCCCGGATGAATGTGAACAATTAGAGAAAAACTGATACAAGGAGGAAAAACCATGATTGCCAAAATTAACAGTATTGGACTGAGTGGAATTCAGGGGTATCGGATTCAGATAGAAACAGACGTCAGCCCCGGTCTTCCTAATTGGGATATCGTTGGTCTTCCTGATATTGCAGTAAAGGAATCCAAAGAGAGGATCCGTACTGCGGTAAAGCAAATGGGCTTTCATATTCCCGGTAAGCGTATTGTCGTAAATCTGGCTCCGGCTGATATTAAAAAAGAGGGTGCCTATCTGGATATGCCTATTGCTCTTGGCATTTTACTGGGGTCGGAGCAACTTAACACCGCTTGCGACTTATCGGATTGTGCCTTTTTTGGTGAACTTTCCTTAGACGGAAAACTGCGGGGGATTCGTGGGGCATTGCCCATGACCATCACCGCCCATCAAAATGGTATCAAGAAAATTTTTCTTCCCGCAGAAAATGCTGAAGAGGCCGCTGTGGTTTCCGGAACTGAAGTTTACGGCATTGAAACCTTGGAAGACCTCTTCCTACATTTCTCCGGCGATAAACCTATTATTCCCACACAAGTGGATTTAGACAATCTTTTCCGCAAAGCCTCTCAATCGGCTTTGGACTTTGCCGAAGTCAAGGGGCAAAAAAATGCCAAACGCGCATTAGAAGTGGCAGCCGCAGGAGGTCATAACCTCCTCTTAATCGGTCCCCCCGGGTCCGGCAAAACCATGCTTGCACAGAGAATCCCTTCTATTTTGCCGGATTTGAGTTTTGAGGAAGCCTTAGAGGTTACCAAAATTCATAGCATTGCCGGAAAGTTACCCAAGGACCAGCCTATGGTATTAACACGGCCGTTCCGAAGTCCCCACCACACGGTTTCTCCGGTGGGACTTACCGGTGGCGGAGGCAATCCCAAACCCGGCGAGGTCAGTCTGGCTCATCACGGTGTTCTCTTCTTGGACGAACTACCGGAATTCCAGAAACAGGCTTTGGAAATTCTACGCCAACCCTTAGAGGACGGCACTGTTTCCATCACCCGTGCCAGCGGTACATTTTGCTATCCCTGTAATGTGATGCTGGTGGCATCGATGAACCCTTGCCCCTGTGGATATTATGGTGATAAAAAGCACAACTGTACCTGCGCTCCCAACCAAATCAGTCGTTATTTAGGCAAGGTCAGCGGTCCGCTTCTGGACCGGATTGATTTGCATATTGAAGTACCTGCAGTTGTTTATGAAGATTTGGAACAAAAACAAGAAACCTGTGAAACTTCTGCGCAAATCAAAGAACGTGTCAATCGTGCCCGTGCCATTCAAATCAAGCGGTATCAGGGATGCGGCATTTATTCCAACTCTCAGTTGACTCCTGCTTTGATGGAGAAGTTTTGCAGTTTGAAGCCGGATGCGGATGCCCTTTTAAAACAAGCCTTTGAAAACTTAGGGTTAAGCGCCCGTGCACATAACCGAATTTTAAAAGTAGCCAGAACCATTGCCGACCTTGCCGGCAGCGAAACCATTGAGATGGTACACCTGGCGGAAGCCATTGGTTATCGCTCTTTGGATCGGAAATTCTGGGCATAAGGAGAAAGAAAATGCAACTTCATATTGTTTTAGTGGAACCGGAAATCCCCTCCAACACCGGCAACATTGCAAGAACCTGTTCCGTCATCGGTGCCTCATTACACCTGGTTCACCCCCTTGGGTTTGATATCAGCGAGAAGCAGGTAAAACGTGCCGGTCTTGACTATTGGGACGAACTGGACCTTCATGAATACCAAAGTTTTAAAGAGGTACAAGCCGCTTTCCCGGACGGTGTCTTTTATTACTGCACCACCAAAGGCGACCATACCCACAGCGAAATGGATTATACCCCAAATAAAGATAAGGATATCTTCCTTGTCTTTGGAAAGGAAACCAAAGGCCTGCCGGAATATTTACTCCGGGAAAACCGGGAAACCTGTATCCGGATTCCTATGAAAGAAAATAAGCGTTCCTTAAACTTGTCCAACTCTGTGGCAATCATTGCCTACGAGGTTTTGCGGCAGTTTGACTATCAAAACTTAAAGAAAGAAGGAATTTTACTATGATTAAGATTATGACAGATGCCGCTGCGGATTTGGATGCAAAAACCGCTGATGAACTGGGCATTGCAGTCTTGCCTTTTATGATTCGTTTAGGAGAAAAAACTGTTTTAGCAGATGTGAATTTAAAGCCGGAAGAATATTATGAAATTTTAAAATCCAGCGAAGAACCTCCCAGCACCTGTCAGATGAGCCCTATGGATATTGAAAATCTGTATCGGGAACTGGGCAAAGACGGGGATAGTATTTTATACATTACCATATCTTCCAAAGCAAGCGGGGTATACAACACCGCCTGTCTGGTGGCAGAACAGTTAAAAGAGGAAGGTTTTGACATCACCGTTTACGATTCCACCATGTTCTCTCATATCATTGGTAAAGGCGCGGTTCTGGCGGCTACCATGGCAAAAGAAGGAAAGACCAAAGAGGAAATTATTGCTACTTTGGATGAAATGTTCCAGCGGGATACCGCCTATTTTATGGTAGATGACCTGAGTTTCTTAAAACGGGGCGGCAGAATTAAAGCCACCACCATGGTGGTAGGCAGTCTTCTGGATATTAAACCCATTTTAAATGTTAACGACGGGTTAGTAGAAGCCTACAAGAAAGTCAAGGGAACCAAACGTGCTATTGCCACTTTGGTCAATTATGCGGTAGAACGAATGGACAACCCGGAAGAAAATGAAGTTTTACTTCTTCACACCGCGGCAGAAGAAAACGTTGCCATTGCCAAAAAGATGGTGGAAGAAAAACTGAACCCTGCCAAAATTACCATTCGGCAAGTGGGACCTATCATCACATCTCACGCAGGATTGGGCGTTGTAGGTATTTATTTTAAACACAAAGAACCCTACACAAGTTATACCAACGAATAAAGGCGGTGCTTTTATGTTCTTAGAACGGGACGAAATGAAGTTTGCCATTTTGTATACCTTAAAGCGGTATGTGGAACCGGCGAATATGTCGGAACTGGTCGAAATCCTCACCTGGGATAATAAAGTGATGGGGTATTTTGACCTTGCCATTATGCTGAACGAACTCATTGAAGATGATTATGTGGTATCCACCTATTATCGCAACGAACAGGCTTTTACCTTAAGCGATAAAGGAAATGATACCAATGATTTCTTCTTTGAAAGAGTGCCCAAAAGCATTCGTCGGCATATTATAGAAGCCGTGGGCGCTATGAAATTTAAAGAGCAGGCAGACCCCAATGCCATTCAAACAGAAATCCTTCCCATTGCTCCTTACCAATATATGGCTTCTTTAAAGATTTTAGATGCCAATACCCCGCTTTTAGAATTACAGGTTTTTGCAGGTTCCAAGGCAGAAGCAGACCAGGCGGCAAAGACCTTAAACAAACAAGCGGCAGAAATTTATAAAGACATTATTGTGCGGATTGGCGGTAACACCAAGGTTGTTCCCGGTGTACCCGGGCTTTCCGCAGATGATACAAAGAAAAATTAGCAAAAGAAAGGTTGTGTCAACAATGAGTGGATGTACCCATGATTGTTCCAGTTGCGGCGAAAGTTGCAGCGAAAGAAAAGAGGCGCAAAGTTTTGCAGCCCCTTTAAATCCTATGAGTAAAGTAAAAAAAGTGATTGGTGTTGTCAGCGGGAAAGGTGGCGTTGGTAAGTCTTTGGTTACCTCCCTTTTGGCTTCCGGTATGCAAAAGGCAGGGTATCGCACCGCTATTTTGGATGCCGATATTACCGGCCCTTCCATCCCCAGAATTTTTGGTGTTTCCGGCAAAGCACAGGGCAGTGAATACGGCATTATGCCTATGGTGAGCAAAGCAGGGGTTTCTATGATGTCCATCAACCTGCTTTTGGAAAACGAAACCGACCCTGTGGTATGGCGTGGTCCTGTGATTGGCGGCACAGTGAAACAGTTCTGGACCGATGTGGTTTGGGATGAAATTGATTTTATGTTTGTAGATATGCCCCCCGGCACCGGTGATGTTCCTCTTACTGTCTTTCAATCTTTGCCGGTAGACAGCATTGTGGTGGTAACCTCTCCTCAGGATTTGGTTTCTATGATTGTAGGAAAAGCGGTAAAGATGGCACAGATGATGAACATCCCCATCTTAGGTCTGGTAGAGAATATGAGTTATATCCTCTGTGAAGATTGCGGCAAGAAGATTTCCGTCTTTGGCGAAAGCCATATTGACGAAGTAGCAAAAGAATATGACTTAGAAGTTTTGGGACAAATCCCTATTACTCCGTCTGTTGCTACCGCCTGCGACAATGGTGCCATTGACACCGTGGACGCAGAACCCTGGCTGAACAAGGCTTTTGCACTTTTAAAAGCCAAAGCCTAAGGGGCTTTACAAAGTTAATTTTTGTTACGCACAAAAAGAAAAAGGTCTTAAAAAGACCTTTTTCTTTTATTTTTACCTTTTTTCCTATCCCCTCAAGAAACAAATGGCTATAAAAAACATCGTTTTTTACAGCCACTCTTATCTCTTATTTATTGCGATTTCTCAAAAAAACCGGAACATCAATACCGTCATCATCACTAAACTTGGTAAAGAGATTGGAAGACGGAACAGTTTCTACCGGACGGTTAGGCGCTGCGGTAGGTGCTGCGGTTGCGGTAGTAGTTTTCATATTGCCACCGTTACCGAAGCGACTTAAAAAACTGTCAAAAGGATTTTCCTGCTCTGCACTGTCCTTGGGGGCATTGCCCTTAAAACCGGTTGCAATCACAGTAATCTGGATTTCGTCGCCCATATTCTCATCAATGATAGCACCGATGATGATATTTGCATCCTTATCTGCTGCTTCCTCAACCAATTCAGCCGCAGTCTTAACTTCTAAAATACCCAAATCACTACCACCGGTTACATTTAAGATAACACCTCTTGCACCTTCAATGGTGGTTTCTAAGAGAGGACTATGTATTGCCTTCTTAGCCGCCTCTTCTGCACGGGTTTCGCCACTCGCACGGCCAATACCCATATGTGCAAAACCAGCATCTTTCATAATAGTCTTGATATCTGCAAAGTCCAGACTGATAAGACCGGGACGGGAAATCAAATCAGAAATACCTTGCACACCCTGACGGAGAATATCATCCGCCATCCGGAAAGATTCCATCAAAGGAGTGCGGTTTTCTGCAACTTCCAAAAGTTTATCATTGGGAATAACCACTAAGGTATCCACAGAATCCATCAGGTTTCTGACACCTTCGTCACTGTTTACCTGACGGGTTCTTCCCTCAAACCAGAAAGGCTTGGTTACGATACCAACGGTAAGAACGCCCATTTCCTTTGCTACTTCTGCAACGATAGGAGCCGCACCGGTACCGGTACCACCGCCCATACCTGCGGTAACAAACACCATATCTGCGCCCTTGATAGCCTGTGCGATTTCGTCACGGCTTTCTTCTGCCGCTTTTTTACCAACTTCAGGGTCGGCACCTGCGCCAAGACCTTTGGTAATCTTTTCACCAATCTGTATCTTCTGAGAAGCAGCAGATAAAGTCAAGTCCTGTTTATCGGTGTTAACCGCAACAAACTCTACGCTCTTAACCTGCGCCTCAATCATTCTATTGACTGCATTGTTACCGCCGCCACCAACACCAATAACCTTGATTTGTGCGGGGTTCACATTCTCTGTATCAAACTGAAACACGTTTCTTCCTCCTTGTTTTTTGAATCTCTCTTGTGTCTGAAAATCTTATTGTAATCCTATTATTTACTATTATATCATACTTTTTTATTTTGTAAAGTTATTTTTCAAGATTTTTAAGATAATATTACAAAACTGTTACGCTATTCTTCCTCTGTCTCTGTTTCTTCGTCAATCTCCGGTTCTTTGCTTGGTTTTGGAACCACTCTGTCTTTTCCATCTTCCGGCGGGCGAACATATAAGTTCTTGCCCCGATAATCCAAAACGGCTTTCTCGGTTGCGCCAATTTTTCCTTGAATGACCATTCCTAAAAACCGGCAACGGTATTCGATATTATCCAAGGTACCAAACTGAACTTCCAGACGGTCCTCAATCATCAAAATCACATCGGAAAGATTTTGTACATCCATATAGGTAGCGCGAGCCAATAGTTTCGCCTTATCCAAAGCCTTAAAGGCTTCCATCATCTGCTTTAACTTTTCCCGCTCTTTACTTTGCACATCTTTTCCGGTTTGCGGTTTTTCCAGTTCAATACCCACAACCACCGGCGCTGCATAAATACCTTCCGGAGGCAGGATTTCCTGCGGTTCCGGTGTGGCGGTAGAGGTAGCCGTTGCCGTTGGTGTTGGTTCTTCTTGCGCCTTCTCTTTTTCCTCTTCTTTTGGTTTTTCTTTTTCTATCTTAACCGGCTGATATGCCAAAAGCAACTGCCCAGCACGTTCATCCTCAATGATTTCTATAATTCTTCCTTCTATATCAATCAACACGGCCTGTCCACCCTGACAGATATAAGCCGCAGGGGTTGTTTCCCTGATCCATATTTTAATTTTATTAGGGAAGATACGTCTGACTTTTACCTCTTCCACCATAGGAACTTCTTCCACACGTTTTTTGATTTGAGAAAGCCGTCTTGTCAAGATGTTTTTCCCCATAGGCACTTCTGCCACGGCAATAATTTCTTCCTGCGCAATCCGGTCATTGCCGACACAAAAAACTTCCTGAATATGAAACAAAGGTGTAAAAAATAACCCCACGCAGATGCTTACGCAAACCAAAAGCAGGGCTACCAGGGCACCCGGAATTTTTCCTTTTCTTTTCTTTGGCTCTTTCATTCTTCCACTCCTTATCCGGCTTGTCCGGCCCGGGCAGGATGAACCTGCCGGTTATTCTATTTCTCCGCCCATTTTTTTAATATCTTCCACGATGGAAGTATATCCCCGGGCAATATAATCAGCATCTTGGATTACAGTTTCTCCCTCTGCACCCAAAGCGGCAACAACCAAACTTGCACCGCCTCTTAAATCAAACGCGGTCACCTCAGCGCCGTGCAGATGATACACACCCCGAACCACAGCATTTGTCCCCTCTACCTGCACATCCGCACCCATCCGCAAAAATTCTCCGGTATGCTTAAACCGATTTTCAAAAATAGTTTCATGGAACAAAGTACTGCCTTTTGCTTTTAACAGCGCACCCATCAATAAAGGTTGGATATCGGTAGGAAAACCAGGATATGGCAAGGTTTTTACCATTGAGACGGCATTGGGACGTCCCTGGGATTTCACCCAAAGGTTATCTCCGTCTTCTCGAATCTGTACCCCCATATCGGAAAGAACCGATAAAAAAATCCGCAAATGCGCCGGTTCTGCATTCTTTAAATATACTTCACCGCCCGCCGAAACCGTGCTGCAAGCATAAGTTGCGGTTACAATTCTGTCCGGTATTACCCGATAACTGCATCCGTGAAGTTTCTTTACACCACGTATCCGGATACAATCACTGCCGGCACCGCTAATATCGGCACCCATGGCATTGAGAAAATTCTGCAAATCCACAATTTCCGGTTCCCTTGCCGGGTGAACCAAAATGGTCTCTCCCGGTGAAACAGCGGAAAGCATCATCACATTTTCTGTCGCCCCAACGCTGGGGAACATAAAGGTAATGGTCTGGGGTATATACCGCCGGAAAAAGCAACGGATATATCCCCCTTCTTCTTTTAACTCTATCCCTAACCGGGAAAGAGCATGTAAATGAATATCAATGGGTCTTGCACCCAGTTCACAACCGCCGGGATAACTGATACAGGCTCTGCCAAAACGCCCTAACATGGCACCTAAAAACATCACAGAGGAACGCATCTTTCGCATTAAATCATCCGGAATCATACTGCGATTGACATCGGCACAATTTACCGTTGCAACCTCTCCGTCATAACTGACTTTCCCACCCAGTTGTTCTATGATAGAAAAAGCAGCACGTACATCGGTCAAATCCGGACAATTGGTGATTTCACAAACATCCTGCGTCAAAAGTGTGGCTGCCAGAATCGGTAACACCGCATTTTTGGAGCCTTGTATCTCTACCTGTCCTTTTAGCGGTTTCCCGCCGTATATGCTAAGCCTACCCAAGAAAAGCACCTCCCAACTTTACATTTTATTGTATGCAGTTGGGAAAAACCTGTGCCAGTCCTACTTCTTCATCATTTTTTTAAGTTCTTGATACAAGGTTTCTAAGGCGTCAACGTGGCCCATTTTCTTTGCGCCTTCTTGCATCAAAATCATTTTTTCCGGATAATTCGTAATTTCTGCCACCGCGCTTCCTAAGGTTTCCGGACTAAAATCCTTTTCTAAAATCACCGTAGCACCGCCACCTCGTTCTACCGCCCGGGCATTGTGTTCCTGATGATTCCCCGTCACATAAGGGGACGGAACCAAAATAGCAGGTTTGCCAAGGGCAGTCAGTTCACACAAGGTACTGGCACCGGCACGGCTGACTACCAAATCTGCCGCCGCCATTACCACATCCATATCATAGATATACTCGCAAATTTTAATGTGGGGCAACCTTGCTAAATCCACACCGTTTTTTTGGAAACGAGCCAAAACCTCCTGATAATGGTTACGTTTTCCGGTGCCCATCATCACTTGGTATTTTTCTTCTTTTGCCGTTTGGCAAATCCAGTCCACTACGGTACTATTAAAATCTTTGGCGCCCAAACTACCGCCAAAAATTACAAGGAACGGTCTTTCATCCAGTTCCAGTTGTTCTCTTGCGGTTTCTTTATCTGTTTCCAGCAAAGACGCCCTAAGCGGTGTTCCGGTTACCAGCAATCGTTTGGTTTTAGGAAGATAATTTTTTGCATCCTCTACCCCCAAAGCCACCAAATCTACCTGATTTGCCAAAAGTCGTGTAGTAACGCCGGGGAAGGCGTTGGATTCGTGTACTAAAGTAGGAATTTTTCGCCGCGCAGCAGCAAAAAGGACCGGTCCGGTTACATAACCGCCGGTACCAATCACCGCATCCGGCTTAAATTTTTTGATGATTTTATCTGCGGCATAAATCGCCCCGGGAAGTTCTGCAATATTTTTCAAGTTTTTGAGTGACAGGTTTCGTTCAAACCCGTGGACTTTAATATACTCAATGGGATAACCGGATCTGGGTACCAGACCGGTTTCCAGTCCCGCCTGTGTTCCGATAAACATCACGTCACAGACAGATTCCTTAGCAGAAAAATAATTGGCAATGGCAATCGCGGGATTGATATGTCCTGCTGTGCCGCCCCCTGCAAATAACAACCGCATACGCTTTCCTACCTTTCTATAAGTTATAGCAACGATTTACATTGCCTTGATACATTCAAAACAATCCCCATTTCTGCCATGGTAATGGTAAGTGCCGTACTACCAAAACTAAAAAAGGGGAGCGGCATTCCCGTAACAGGAATGGACGAAGTTACAACGGCAATATTGATGAGTGCCTGAAAGGCAACAATGCCAACAATACCAGTTACCAGCAAACTGCCGAATAAATCCGGGGCCTTGGTTGCAATCTTAATTCCTCTTACCAGCAAAAAGATAAAGAGAGAAATCACAATCAAAGCGCCAATCAAACCAAGTTCTTCTGCTAAGACAGAGTAGATAAAGTCATTCTGCGGTTCTGGCAGCGAGAGATATTTTTGGCGGCTTTTTCCTAATCCTAATCCAAAAATTCCGCCGGAGCCGATAGCATACAAAGACTGAACAATCTGCCAACCATCTCCCTGCTTATCTGCAAAGGGATCCAAGAAAGAAACGATTCGCGCCAACCGATATGGTGCCATTAAAATTGCCAATACACCAAAGGGTAAAACGCTCAAACCCACACCAATAAAATGCTTGATTTTCGCCCCTGCTACCAAAAGTAACAAAAAACTGGTCAAACCAATCAAAACCACGCAGGAAAAATGGGGTTCCAGCATAAGAAGACCTACAAAAACCCCAAGAACTACCAAATATGGTAAAAATCCCCGAAGAAAATCCGGTAACATTTTTTGGTTTTTGGAAAGACTCACCGAGAAGAACAAAATAATTGCAAACTTTGCAAGTTCGGACGGCTGAAAACCAAAAAGCCAACGGGTCGCACCGTTTCTAGTGGTTCCCACACCGGGAATAATGACTAAAACAAGTAAAAATGCCGTTCCCAAAAGAGCAATTCCGGACCATTTTTCCAACCAATGATAATCAATTTTAGAAAAACAATACATTAAGATAGCGCCTAAGACAACACCTTTGAGTTGTTGTTTAAAATACCATAAACTATCGCCAAAGGTTGCAAAAGCCCGGGCACTTCCTGCACTAAAAAGCATAACAAGACCAAAAGCCAGCAGTAAGCCTACTGCCAATAAAAAGAGATAGTCCATTTCTCCTCCGGTAATCCGAAAGTCTTTCATCAATCCGGATTTACCCTGGGAGGTGTTTCTTCCGGTCCCGCCAGCAACACGACGATTTCGTTCTTGCCCACGGTTTTGGTTATCGTAAGGACTTCTTCCCTGATAAGCCATATCCTTTCCTCCTTAATTGAAACAATAACCCAAGCCAGAATTCAAATATCCGGCAATTAGCCATAATAGTACATCAAACTGCACATACCCACTGTTACCAAGGTAAAAACAATCACAATGGTCCATTCATTCCAACCACACATTTCAAAATGATGATGGATGGGACTCATTTTAAAAATTCGTTTTTTGGTGAGTTTATAAGAAGTCACCTGCATAATGACAGACAAAGACTCTATCACATATACCAATCCCACAATCAAAAGCGCCAACGGATCTTTGAGGAAGATTGCCATTCCGCAGATGGCACCACCCAAAGCCAAAGAACCGGTATCACCCATAAAGACTTTTGCGGGGTGATGATTGTAAAGGAAGAATCCCAAAAGGCTTCCTATCACGGTTGCCGCAAACAGAGCAACAATTCCGCTTTCCACCCGTAAAGAGAAGAACAGATAAAAAACTGCAACGGCTAAGGTAACACAAGTGGCAAGTCCATCTAAACCATCGGTTAAGTTTACGCTGTTCACCGTTGCCAAAATCACAATGACAGTAAAGGGTAAATACAGACCGCCAAAATCAACTTCCAAACCAGTAAAGGGAACACGAATCACCGTACTTACAATGCCGTTATAATTGATACAAAATACAAAGATCAAAGCAACCATAAGTTGCAGCGCAAACTTCTGACTGGAAGTCAACCCCAGATTACGCTTTTTTACCACTTTGATATAGTCATCAATAAATCCGATTGCGGCATAGGCAAAGGTAATTCCTGCCATAGACAAAAGTTCTGGTGCCTTTAATAATTTAACTTCAAAAATCATACAAGCAACCATCAAGGTAACGAAAATAGAAAGCAAGAAAATAACACCACCCATGGTAGGGGTGCCTGATTTCTTTCCGTGCCATTTGGGACCCTCGTTCCGAATTTTTTGACCAAACTTTAATCGTTTCAGATAAGGAACCAAAAAACATCCACTTATCGCTGCTACAAGGAATGAAAAAATTCCTCCAAACCAAAATATCTTCATATGTATTACCATCCTTTCGGCTTTTCTCTTGTTTTATTCTTGGCTGTCAAGCGCCGCGATGGCATCTGCAATCTCTTCTAAATGCATACCTCTGGAGCCTTTGACCAAAATAACATCGTCTTTTTTTAACAGTTGCGGAAGTTTTTCAACAAGTTCCTGATTATTTGCAAATTCATAAACACATTCCGGTGGCATCCCTGTCTTGATGGCACCCTCTGCAATAAAATGGGCTTCTTTTCCTATGACAAAGAGGCAATCTACCTGATGCTCTACCACCAGTTTTCCTACCTCCTGATGCGCCTTTTGAGAAACCTCACCCAGTTCCAGCATATCAGCAAGACACGCTACTTTTCTGCCCTTTGTTTCCATCAGAGCAAGTACAGACAGGCCGGAACGCATAGAATCCGGACTTGCATTATAACAGTCCCGAATCACCCGATAATGGGGAAATTCTATCACCGTCTGCCGAAGTCCGCTGGGTGCAAAATTTTGAACACCCTTTTTAATATCCTCTACCGGCACATTGTACCGAAGTCCAATCAAAATCGCCGCTAATGCATTATAGATATGATGAATTCCCGGCACGCTGATCACAAAGTCATATTCTTCGCCGTCTATCTTACAAAGGAACTTACTGCTATTGGAATAAGTTTCTATGCCATAAGCCACCAAATCACAATTGGTATTTTCAATACCATAGTATAAGGTTTCGTAATCCACTTCACCGCGGGCTCCCCACAGCAAATCATCATCGCCGTTTAATATCACGGCACCATCCATAGGTAATCCTTCTAAAATCTCAAACTTCGCTTGTTTAATACCCTCTCTGCTACCTAAATGTTCGATATGGGAAACCCCGATATTGGTGATGACCGCCGTATCCGGCTTGGCAATCTTGGTCAGTCTTGCGATTTCTCCAAAATTGCTCATTCCCATTTCCAGCACCAACATCTCATGGCTTTTTTCTAAACCAAAGACGGTAAGAGGCAACCCAATCTCATTATTGAAATTACCTTTTGTCATATGGGTTTGGTAGGATTGTTTCAGCACAGACGCAATCATTTCCTTGGTAGAGGTTTTGCCCACGCTACCGGTAATACCCACCACCGGTATGGAAAAAGCCATACGATATGCCTCCGCCAAATCCCGGAGTGCGGTTTGGGTATCCGCAACCACGATGGTCGGAATACCATCCGGCACCAAAGCGCCCTCATTTACCACACAACAAGCAGCACCTTGTTCTATGGCTTTTTCTACAAATTTATGTCCGTCAAACCGTTCACCCACAAGTGCAATGAACAGTGCGCCCGTTTCTATGGTACGGGTATCGGTGGACACCGAAGTTATCATCATATCCTCGTTGCAATTTTGGCATTTACCATGAACGGCTTCTGCCACACGAGTTATAGAAAAGATACCCTCCACAGTTATCACTTCTTCCTTTTTTAATACTTTCTTATTCACCCGCCGGAGCATCCAAGAGTTTTCTTACAATTTCCCGTTCATCAAAGGTGATGGTACGATCTCCCAAAATCTGATAGGTTTCGTGCCCCTTTCCTGCTAAAAGAATAATATCATCTTTTTGAGCATGATCTAAGGCATATTCAATGGCCGCAAAGCGATTGGGGATCACTGCATATTCGCCGCCTGCCTCTTTCACACCCTCTAAGATTTCTTCAATAATCACCATAGGTTCTTCCGAACGGGGATTATCAGATGTCACAATGGAAAAATCAGATAAAGTTGCTGCAATCTTGCCCATTTTCGCACGTTTACTTCTGTCCCGATCACCACCGCAACCAAAAAGAGTAATCACTCTGCCCTTGGCAAAACCACGAATAGTTTCTATTACATTATACAATCCATCCGGCGTATGTGCATAATCAATAATCACGCTGTAATCCTTGCCGGTTTCCACCACTTCCACTCTGCCTTTTACCCCGCGGGCCTTCTTTAAGCAACGAATGGAATCTTCCAAAGGAATTCCGGCACATAGTAAGCAGGAAAGTGCCGTCATGGCATTATAAACGGAAAACTGGCCCGGGATTCCTAATTCCACCGGATATTCTTTCCCCTGATAACGCAGGTTAAAGAAAACGCCGTTTTCGCTCAGTTCTATTTGAGAGGCACAGATGTCACAGGTTTTATCCGTACCATAGGTCAGCAGTTCTTCACAGGTTGCAACTTCTTTTAACCGAGATACTGAACGGTCATCGCCGTTGATGGCGCCTTTTTTGGCTATGGTAAAGAGAATTCCTTTTGCCTCTAAGTATTCTTCCATCGTTTTATGGTAGTCTAAATGGTCCTGGGTGATGTTGGTAAAGGCTCCTACATCAAAGGTACACGCCGCAACACGGTCTTGCACCAGAGAATGAGAGGAAACCTCCATCACAACATAATCCACCTCTTTTTCTGCCATTTTGGAAAAAAGATGCATCAGTTCCAAAGAATCCGGGGTGGTCCGTTTGGTGGGAATAATCTCCGTGCCTATCATATTCTGATTGGTGCCAATCAATCCCACTTTTTTGCCCATTGCCTCTAACACCGATTTCACCAGATAGGTGGTGGTGGTTTTACCATTGGTTCCGGTAATTCCAATCAAGCAGAAGTTCTTTTCCGGGTGTCCATAATAATTTGCCGCAATATGGGCCAGAGCCTTGCGGGAATTTTCTACAATCACACAGGTAACGCCCAGTTCACTCATATCCCGCTCTGCCACGATGACAGAGGCACCTATCTCCACCGCTTTTGGTGCAAATTGATGACCGTCAGCCTCCACGCCACTGATGCAAACAAAAATATTACCCGGCTGAACCACTCTGGAATCAAAGGCAATTCCAGTCACCGAAAGTTGGGGATTGCCGATGATTTCTTTTACTTCTATTCCTTGTAATAATGCAGAAAGGTTCATAGTTATCCTCCTCTACTCTACTGCGCCTTGATACTGAAAATCTAAGGTAACCACGGTACCGGGTTCCACAATGGTTCCTGGTGCCGGCGATTGCCCGCTGCAAACCATAACGCCACCGCCGGGGATTCCCCGAATTCTGGCATTCAATCCGGTGCCCCGCAGCATTGCCGCCGCATTGGCTGCACTCTCGCCTACCACTTTGGGTACGGTTATGGTACGTTCCACTTTGGCATCTGTCATATACGCCACCACGGTAGACCCGTTGGAAAGCCGGGTATATGCCTTGGGAATCTGGTCGGCAATCACAGCGTTACTATCGCCTTTTACCAAAAGTTGAAATCCTTTTTCGCTGAGTTTTTGGCTGGCTTCTCCCTTAGTCAGTCCGGAAAGATCCGGCACTTCAACATCCACCAGTTCTTTTTCTTCCTCGGTGTATCTGGGTTCTACACCCAAATACTGCAAGGTTTCTTCCATAATATTTTTAACCACCGGTGCGGCAATCATACCGCCGTAGTAAACATTTCCCGGTGCGGGTTCATCTAAGATAACCAAGCAGGCAATCTGTGGGTCATCTGCCGGTGCAAAGGAAATAAATGATGCGATGTATTTTCCATTACCACGGGGAACTTTCTCTGAAGTACCGGTCTTGCCGGCAATCCGATATCCTGCAAGGTAGGCGTTTTTACCACCGCCCTCGGATACAACAGATTCCAAAATTCCACGCATTACTTGACTGGTTTCCTCCGAAATCGGCTGTCGAACCAATTCCGGTTCATTGCGGGATACCACGATGTTGTCAGAATTGATAATTTCTTTAATCAAATGAGGTTTATAGAGTTTTCCACCATTGGCAATGGCGGAAAAAGCCGTAATCATTTGAAGAGGGGTCACCGTAAACGCCTGACCGAAAGAAGAAACCGCCAAGTCAAGTTCTGTAAAACTACCTGCTCTAAATCCCACACCGGCGGTTTCACCGGGGAGTTCAATGCCGGTTTCTTCAAAGAATCCAAAGGCACGGACACCGGTTAAAAACTCTGTCTTGCCAATCTTCTGTCCAATTTGAATGAAGGCAGGGTTACAGGAATTCTGCACCGCCTGAGCAAAAGTCTGCATGCCATGACCGTTTCTGTTGGCACAGTGAATTCTTTCTGTCAACACCTGAAGTGAACCGCCACAGTTAAAGGTATCCTCCAACCCAACGGAATTTAATTCCACACCCAACGATGCCACTACGGATTTAAAGGTAGAACCGGGCTCGTAAGAATCGACCACCGCTTTATTCCGACGCACCATCTGGATAACCTCGTTAAAACGCTCTGTATATTCTTTGCCTTCTAATTTTTTCAGTTCATCATCAATACCATCGTAACGTTCCCGAATGGCATCAGTAATGGCAAACGGTTCGTTTAAATCATAGTCAGGCTTTGAGGTCATTGCCAGAATATCTCCGTTTTTTACATCCATTACAACCGCCGCCGCACCTTGTTGTAAATCATTATTGATACGGGCGTTTTCCAGATGCTTTTCCACATAACCCTGAATCACTTCGTCAATGGTAAGTACAACGCTGTTTCCGTCTTGGGCTGCAATATAGTTTTCGTAATTGGTGCCGGAATCCAAACCGGTGGTTTGTTGGTTGGTAACCACTCTGCCGGGAACACCGCTTAGGGTTTCATCATAAATACTTTCAACGCCCTCTAACCCCTGATTATCATCGCCTACAAAACCAATGATATGGGATGCCAGATTGTGATAAGGATAAAACCGTTTTACATCGTCTACAAATGCCACACCGCGAAGGTTCCGGTCTTTGACATAGGCACGGACATCATCGGCAATATCCTTTTCTACCTTTTTCTTGAGATATTCAAAACTGCTTTTCCGATTAATCTTTTTCTCTACATTTTCAGGGTTCAAACCCAACCGTTCTGCCAAACCCTCTGCTACATTGGCAATAGACAAATTTTGCTTTTCAATACTTCCCCGCAATTCTTCCGGAGTAATACTGATGGTTTCCACCGAAACATTACTGGCAAGTACTTTTAAGTTCCGGTCATAAATCTTGCCGCGTTTTGCACTTACTGTTTTGTCGCTGGTCTGTTGTTCCATGGCCTCTCTGGAAAGCCATTCCCCTTGTACAATCTGGATAAAGGCAGTTTTCCCCGCCAACACAACAAAAGCACCAATCAATATAATCATCACAATCATCATGCGCTTATTCTGGGTTTTTCTGCTGAGTTTCATCTTGGTCACCTCATTTTCGCCCTTTTTAACATTTCTCAAATAAATACATAATAGCGGAGACTTTGAAAAAAGTACACCCCGCTATTGCGCTTGAAATTTATAGAAAGTCCATAGCCGGGAGAGACTC
>JAZPYU010000011.1:0-2580 GCA_045544295.1 Ructibacterium sp.
TTCACGGTGCTCACAGGCACAAAGGGATTGCCAATCATCGTAACATCAATTTGGTCAAAAACAAAGTCTGTACCACCGGTTTTTGCTAATTGCTTTTGGATATTTTCCTTATCTGCTCTCCCTTTTTGGGCTTTTTCTAATTTGCTATCCCCAAAACAGGTTATTTCTTTTCCGCAAGCAGAAAGAGAAAGTTTTGGGTTTTCTCCTTCCTTTAAGGTAATCCGGCAACTGGCAGAAATCTTCTTTTCTTCCAAAGCAAGAATTTCTTCTCCTTTGTTTTTATCATAGGGGTTGTCCGGTTTATCAAAAGCAAACATTGCCGGTTCCTTTTTGCCGGTGAAATATCCGTCCGTCAACCCACCCCGGAAAAAGACACGGTTCATCCGTTCCCATTCTTCTTTGGTGGGTTTTCGCATTTCATCAAGGCAACGACGATAGGTTCCTACCACTGCCCTGATGTAATCCGGGCCTTTCATTCTTCCCTCAATTTTTAGGGATGAAACGCCCATGGTTTTCAATTCTTCTAAATGTGAAATCAGGGACATATCTTTTAAACTCAGATAAAAGCCTTCTTTGCCCTTTTCCCCCCGATAGGAAAGCCGGCAAGGTTGGGCACACTTACCCCGATTTCCGCTTCTGCCACCCAATACGCTACTCATCAGGCATTGACCGGAATAACTCATACACATGGCACCATGGACAAAGACTTCGATTTCAGCCTTGCATCCCTTTAAAATGGCATCCATATCCTTTTGGGAAAGTTCCCGGGATAGTACCACCCGTGAAAACCCCAATTCTTCCAGTTCCAAAACTCCGGCAAGATTATGTACCGTCATCTGGGTACTTCCATGGATAGGCATAGAGGGGCAAAGTTCACGAATACGCCGTGCAACACCCAAATCCTGCACAATCACTCCATCAACACCGGCATTTGCTAAAACTTCAAGAAACAAGTCCAGTTCCTGAAATTCCCTGTCACAAGTCATAGTATTTACGGTGAGATAACACTTTACGCCGTGCAAATGACAATAAGATACCGCCTCCCGGACTTCTTCATCCGAGAAGTTATCTGCAAAACTTCGTGCACCAAATTGCTTACCTGCAAAATAAACCGCATCGGCGCCGGATTGTACCGCAGTTTTTAGACATTCCATATTCCCCGCCGGTGCCAAAAGTTCCATGGGTTTAACCTCCATATCCGGTTCCACCCGGTCTGCGACGAAGGGCAGACAGTTCTGTCTCTTTCTTTGCCAGTTCAATCTGGAGTTTGTGAAGGTCTTCTTTTAACTGCTCCACTTCCCGGCGTTTTTGGTCAAGTTCTTCCCCTTTGTTGCCGGACTGCTCCATATAAGAAGCCAATTCTTCACGGAGAGCATCATTGTTTTGCTCGCTTTTGAGCAAATCATCCGCAATATTGATGGAAGCCAAAACTGCTGTCATCGCGGTACTAAGTTGCTTATTACCCTCCTGAATTTGTGCCATACGCTTATTGACCAACAAAGCCACTCTTTGTACATATTCTTCCGGCTCGTTGGTGACCAGCATATACTCCACATTGTTGATTTTTACTTCTACTTTTTTATTTTCCATGGCTTTCTCCTTTGTTATTTAAGATTCCATGCTATTATTTTGCAACTGATACTGAACTTTTAATACGCCCATAACGGTTTTTGCATCGCAAATTTCGTTTTTCATAATCTTGTCTACAACTTCATTTAAGGGCATTTTGAAAACATCTAAATATTCATCCTGGTCAAGATTAGCCTTACCCTGATACAATCCGGTAGCAAGATAAACGTGTGTTACCTCATCGGTAAATCCGGCAGATGGATAGATAAAGCCCATATAGGTAAATTCTTTGGCACAAAGCCCGGTTTCTTCTTCCAGTTCCCGCATACCGCAAATACGATGATCTTCACCGGGATCTAACTTTCCGGCGGGGATTTCCAAGGTTACCTTTTCTAAAGGTTTCCGAAACTGCTTTACCAAAATCACTTGATTTTCGTCTGTAAGGGCAACCACACCAACACCGCCGGGATGACCAACAATTTCCCGACTTGCCAGACTTCCGTCCGGCATCTCTACCTGATCTACTCTTAAATGCACAATATTACCTTGAAAAATTTCTTCACTTTTTACAGTCTTTTCTTCAAATACCATACCTTGCCTCCTCTTTCCGTCAAAAACAAGACAGACGGCCTGCGAATGCCTCTTTTGTCTTATCTTAAAGAGCCGTTCACCGGACGACCGCTATGGCGGGGGCAGATGCCCCCGCCGCAGAATTTTTTATACAATACCTTGTGCCATCATTGCTTCTGCAACTTTTAAGAAACCGGCAATGTTTGCACCTGCAACCAAATCATCACCCATTCCATATTTCTGTGCTGCATCGACAGAAGTCTTAAAGATATTAGCCATAATACCCTTGAGTTTTTCATCAACTTCTTCTGCTGTCCAACTATAACGCATAGAATTCTGGCTCATTTCCAAACCGGAAACTGCAACGCCACCGGCGTTAACCGCCTTAGAAGGAGCAACAATCACACCGTTTTCTTTCAGGTATGCCATTGCTTCGTTGGT
>JAZPYU010000012.1:0-14822 GCA_045544295.1 Ructibacterium sp.
ATCATCGAGAGCCTTGCTACCTATGTAGGTAGTGCAACTGCAACACCTACCGCAACTGCAACACCTACTGCAACTGCAACACCTACTGCAACTGCAACCGCAACTGCAACCGCAACTGCAACCGCAACTGCAACTGCAACACCTACTGCAACTGCAACACCTACTGCGACCGCAACACCTACTGCGACCGCAACACCTACTGCGACCGCAACACCTACTGCGACCGCAACACCTACTGCAACTGCAACACCTACCGCAACTGTAACACCTACCGCAACTGTAACACCTACTGCGACCGCAACACCTACTGCAACTGCAACTGCAGATCCAAATGGTCCGGCAGGATCCATTGCTAACATCCTTTGGTCCTATGATTTTACTGATGGAATGGGTAAGTGGTCTCAAAACAGCGGCAGTAACTTCTCCATCGTAGAAGATGGCGATAATAAGATGCTTTACTTACAAGGATTAAGTACGGCTTCTTCTACCGCTTATTACGCGGTGAGTGATATGAAGTTACCGAGTTTGACCGGCAAGAAATGGGAACTTCGGTTTAAGATTAAGGTGAAGGGAAATGTTTATATTGGTCCGAACATTGCCTTTGTTGACAAATATAGAATTCCGCAGGGTGCGGCCCAATTAAGTTCCACTTATCTTACTGCGGATACATGGTATGAATATTGCTATATTTATCAGGGATATCATAATGCTGATATTTATCGTCGTGAGGTTGGTGAAACCAACTGGACTTTGGTAGCAAGAGGTGTTACGACGGAAGAAAGAGACGTTCGACCCAGGATTTTATTCTATATGGATAAAGCCTACACCGGTGAAGTTTGGTTTGATGATTTTCTCATTCATTCCAGCGAGGCAGAACCGGTTCCTACTGCGACCGCAACACCTACTGCAACTGCAACACCTACTGCAACTGCAACACCTACCGCAACTGCAACACCTACTGCAACCGCAACACCTACTGCAACTGCAACACCTACTGCAACTGCAACACCTACTGCAACTGCAACACCTACGGCACCCCCGGCAACGTCTTCCGGAAACATTTTCTGGCAATGGGACTTTGCTGATGGAATGGGTGATTGGTCACAAAAAAGCGGCAGTAACTTCTCAGTCGTAGAGGTTGATGGTAACCAGATGCTCTACTTAAAGGGTCTAGAAAAGTTTTCTGAGGGCTACGTTGTTGCAAATAGTATGAACCTGCCCGCCCTCAATAATAAAAAGTGGAACTTCCGCTTTAAGGTAAAGTTGGGTGCCGGTGCATCCATCTCTCCTAACATTGCCTTTGACGGAACCAGAATTCCTCAGACGGTTCCCGGATTGAATACCAATGTTTTGGAAGCAGATGTATGGTATGAATATTTCTTCGTTTATGAGGGAATGCAGAAAGCGAATATTTACTATCGGAAACTGACAGAAAATACCTGGACCCAAAGAGCCGTTGATGTGGCAACCGTATCTTTCTCTGAGTCTGCCCGGATTTCATTCTATCAGGCAGGAGGTAACACTGCAGAGGCTTGGTTTGATGACTTTATCGTTTACGAAGGTGACGTTGCTGTCTTGACAGTTCCGGAAACTTTGACCAACCCTGTTTCTGTTAAGGGTGATTTCTGCGTAGGTAATCCGACATCTGCTGCGGATGGTACCGCTACGGTGATTGCGGCGGTACATAATACGGTGGATGATGTTGCTTCCTTTGCAGAAGCAAAGAACATTTCCTTGAAGAAAGGTGTTGCTCTTTCCACGACAGAAACCTTTACCTTACCGACTATGACCAAGGATGATAAAGCAATATTCCTGGTTTGGGATTCCATCGAAAACGGAAAACCCATGACAGGAGCACAGGGTTATACCTTTAAAAACTTAGCCGGCACTTCTGCTCCTGCAGAGGGTCAGGTAATCGGCATTACCGATACGGTAAACTACAATCAGGTAACCTTAGAGGGTTATGTTGGCACATCTGTTACCGCAGTGACCGCAAGTCTTTGCTTGGACGGTAAGGTTTGTGCGGTTATTCAGGTAGCACCCAATACCAATGGTATGGTAAAAGCCAACATCGCAGTTGACCCGGATGTTTATGCAACCAGCGAAAATTATACACTCCGCGTGAACTATGGCGGAGAAACCAACATCAACAAAACAGTGAAATTAATCTGTTCTGATGTGCTTTCCGATGAATTAGACAGTATGGAAGATTTTGTTTCTTTCATCAACGACTATGCCAACGAGGAAAGTAAAACGGCAATCCAGGATCCGGTTGTTGCGGCTCTTGCTTATGAATACTTCACAAAACTTTCCGGAGAAGACGGTTTTGCCAATTTCAGTGATTTCAGCAAAGGTTTGCAAGAGGCTTTGACTGCAAAAGACAAACTTAATTCTATCAACGATGCAGTTGACAAAAAGGAATGGTATACCTTAGAAACTATGTTTACCAATACCTATTTGACTTACCTCGGTACTTCTGCAACTGATTTACAAGGCGTCAAGAGTATCAAAGATGCCCTTCTCAGAATGAAAGGTAACTACACCTCTGCAGATGACGCAAAGGAAGATTATCTTGCGGCAATTGTGGCACAAAAGAATTTTGAACTCAACTTTGATGACGGCGATAGTTTTGGTTCTGCGGCCGGCGGTTATGCTAGCGGACCGATGGGGTCACCTTCTGCTCCGGCAGGCGGTTCTGCAACGGTTGGCGGTGGCAATCAGGTGATTGCGCCGGTAGTTCTGCAGGATTTGGATTCTGTTGCCTGGGCAAAAAATCAGATTCTGAAGTTGCAAGAATTAAATGTTATCAATGGTGCAGGTGATGGAAAATTCTATCCGGACAACAATGTTACCCGTGAAGAATTCTTAAAGATGGTAATCAAAGCAACCGGTATCGAAGTGGATATCGAGGATATTCCCTTTGCGGATGTAGATAAAAACGCTTGGTATTACCAGGATGTGGCAATGGCATATGCTTGTGGCATTGTTAATGGCGTTGATGAAACTAACTTCGGCATTGGCAGAAATATTACCAGAGCCGATATGGCGGTTATGATGAAACGAATTTTTGACTATTGCGGCGTAGAAATTAAACCTGCGATTGCGGCATTTGTCTTTGATGACTTTAAAGATATTCCGGAATATGCAGAAGACAGTATCGCTGTACTTTGCGAGGCGAAGTTGATGAATGGTATGGGAGATAACTCCTTTAAACCTATGGCATCTGCAACCCGTGCAGAAGCGGCAGTTGTGGTCTATCGGATTTACGACTACATCAACTAAGAGAGGTGAGGATAATGAAAATGAAAAAACTAATTTGTACGATTTTAACAGCAACCTTGTTGTTTTCTATGCTTTCTCTGAACTTTGGTGTTGCAGGTGCTGAAACCGGCTCATTGCTTTCTGAGGGACAGGAAGGATTACTTCGCTATTTGGGTATTACCCTAAGTGGTGATGTGGTTGCTTATGATAAGCAGGTTACCAGAGGTGAAATGGCACACATCTTAGCCAGGGTTTCTAATGTTCCGGAATACACCGGCGATGGTAGTTACTTCTATGATGTGCCTATGACCTACCTCTATGCAAAAGACATTCTGGCATTGGTAGATGCCGGCGTTCTCCACGGTGACGGTGATGGTAATTACCGTCCCGGAGACCCTATCTCCGATGCGGAAATTTCCAAGGTTTTTGTAACAACTTTAGGCTATAAAAACCTGGAAGATATGGCAACTTACCAAAAGGTTGCCCGGATTTCCGGTATTACAGACGGCACCAATATGGATGGCGTGGTTACCTATGGAGAAGCACTTGCGATGGCGTATAATACCCTGCATTGCGGTATGTTTGAAGGCGTTTCTTATGGAGATGACCCCATCAGTCAGGTGAATGCAAACTTCCTGGCACTTGAAATGTACCATGGCCTTGTTTATCGCAAAGGTATTATGAATGGTATCAGTGGTACTTCCCTGACCCATGCAAACGATGATGTGTTAGAGGGTCAGGTGTTGGTTAATGGTAAAGTTTATACCTATGCCGACGAAAACCTCTTGGGACATTCCATTTTATACTATGTAAACAAGAAAACCATCAATCAAAAAGCACCGGAAATCGTTTATGCACATTCTGATGCAATCAAGACAAAGACTTTGACCGTTGCCCGCAAAGATATAATAGGTAAAAATGCCAGCGGTGAACTTGTCTACTATGAAAACGATGACGAAACAGAAGTTAAAATCAAAGACGTTCCTGACATTATTTACAATGGCGTAGCTTATCCTCAGTGCACGATGGAAGAGTTAAAGAACGGCTCCGGAACCGTGACCTTGGTTGATAACGATGAAGATAATGTTTATGATGTCATTCTTGTGACTGCCTATGAATATGTGGTTGTTGACAGCGTAAACCCAGATAAGCAGATTATTTATGGTGAATATCCGGCAAAGATTTATGGTTCTGAGGACCAGGATGCTAACTTATTCTTGAAATATGGTGCTGCCAATGCATATCTTGGCGTTATTCAGGGTGGCGATGTATTGGCCATTCAGTCCAGTAAGAACACCACCGGAACCTTAAAAATCAGAGTAAATATTCTGTCAGCAGGAACGGTTGGTATCGTAGAGAGCATCAGCGGTGACTATATTACCATTGGCGGAAAAACTTATGAAAGACATTCCGGTATCACCATGGACTATGCTCCGGCTTTGGGCGAAACAGTAACGGTTTATACTTACAAGGGTGACTGTGCTGCTATCATCCATGCAGAAAATGATTCTTATCAATGGGGATACCTTTTGGGCATTGCTGATTTAGGAACTACCTTTACCAGCAAAATTTCTGTTCGGTTAGCAAACAGAGACAGAACCATAAGCGAGTATGCTTTGGCAGATAAAATTATTTTGGATGGAATAAAGAGAGTTAGCGGTACAGATTTCGATGTCATTGCAACGTGGCTGGAGGATAGTGCAAAGGAAAGTTATCGGGTTGGTGCTGAGGGACTTCCCTATGCCCAGATGATTCGCTTTAAGTTAAATAATAAGGGCTTGATTACTGAGATTGATACAGCTTATGTAGCACCGGGTGTAGAAGATCCGGAAAAAACTTTGCATATTTCCTACAGTTTGGCAGATAGCATTACACCGGAAAAGCAGGATCCGTTCTTGCAGTATATTGCTACTAATATGATGTTTGTTGATTTTCAATATGCTGCCGGAGAACGCGCTGTCTTTGGCGTGGCATCCAATAATGATCTTTGGAAGATTCCCTCCGCTGCACGCGATGATATGGAAAAATGGTCTGTAAGCCAGGGCTTGGGGGGAGATACTCTCTATAATGTGTCACAGGAAGGTGTATTAGAAGCCTACAATGTAGATGGAAACACCAGTGTGGCAAAGATGACGATTCTCTATGAGCCAAGCACCAGCGGAATTAGCCCTGCTGACAATAACAGCGGACGACCGGGTATTGTTAGCGATATTGCAAAGGTTTTAGATAAAGATGGATTTATCGTGACCCAAATAGGTCTGCTTGGTATGGATACCGGAACCACAACGTTGATTCTTCCGGAGGATGTGGAAGGCGCTGGAACTTTGGCGATTGGTGATATCATTGATGTAGTCAGCAGCAATGGTGAAATTGTGGCAATGACCAAGCACTTCTCGGTAAAAGACAGTGCTTTAACCAATTGGAATGATAAGGATAAAGACGACCTGACCGGCTACAGAGCAGATATGCATTTGGCGTATGGTATGGCGGTTTCTCTGAAGGATGGCTATTTGCGGCATACGGAGACCTTGGATCTTGTTAACACCTCGGAGGCCGACTATAAGAATTACTCTACCTTAAAAACCAGCAGTGCAAGTTATTTCATTTATGATTCTGAAAAAGCAAGCAAAGGTGTTCAGGCAGCAAGTGCCGGAGATTTATTGCCGTATCGGACAAAACCTGATACCAAGCAAAAAACCATTATCTGTACAGCCAATGGTAAGTTGCTTTACGTTTATATTGTTCAGTAAAAGGAGGAATAAAAGATGAAAAGATTTTTTGCATTAACATTAGCATTATGTATGATTCTTTCTGCCAGCCTGACGGCAATTCCTGCTTTTGCTGCAGATGATTGGCATGCAGGTTGGAAAAGAAACGGTACCGTAAACACAAATGGAAAAGCAGTAACCATCAAATCAGAAGGTGGAGCAAGTTCCTATATCACACTTTCCAATCCTGCTAATTTAGCGGATCAGTTTGATGTTGAATTTACCCTGCAAATGAAAACATTCGGCAACCAAAACGTGCAGATTAAAACAGGAAAGCACCGTGCATTCTTTGGTGTGACTGAATCTACTATAACGAATTCTGCTCCAAACGGCAGTGCTACGGCTACTTCCTTTCCTTTTAATGTAGGATATAAGGCGCATACCTATCGGATTATTGGTAACAATGGTCAGGCAGAGTTTTATGCGGATGGCTACTACATTGGTAAGGCACCTTTGGAAGTGAACGATTCCAGCAAAGAAATCCACATTTGGAACACCAGTTCTACAACTTCATCTTCCGAGATGGTGTTGACTAATGTGATTGCCCGTCCTTATAAGGGAAGTCTTGCAGAACAGGGTGATGAGAGCCAAGAAGAGGAAGAAGAAAAAACGGAAGAGGTTGTAGGCTCCGTAGCCTTCCATCACGATTTTGATGACCCCAACGAAGAGAAATATTATAGCAGTAAATATGGTGGATGGGAAGTTCATGACGGTGTTTTGGAGACTGCTAACTACTGGGATAAATATTTTGCAGCAGCTCCCAAATTGCAGATTGAACCGGAGACGGACTTCCACTTTAAAATGCGTGTCAAGTTCACCGGCTTCTCTCAGGGACAGGGCTTCCAGTTCTTCTGGCCAAACCATCATTTCTATGTTACCACTTGGGAGGACCGATTTACTTTCAGCGGTTTATCAGGTAGCAGTAGTGACTCTTTGGGTAACTTGGTGGATGATCAGTTCCATATCTTTGAGGTACAGACTTATAATGATGCTTCTATGGTAAAGATGAGCCTGGACGGAAAACTCCTGGCCGATATGCAGGCGGCTAATTCTACCAGAACAGACTATCATATTTATATGTATACCTTTTCTGAGGGTGGTAACCTTTCCGGTGTGCAGATTGACTGGGTTGATTTTCAACCTACCATGTATGACCTTGTATGGGAAACCCCCTATAAGAATGCAACGTACTTAGAGGGTAAGGAAATCCCTTTAAAGGCCATCGTCAGAAACCAGGAAAAAGAAATCCCTCAAATTGACTATAAGATTGACGGGCAGGTTGTAGCAACCGGTTATGCACCGAACTATGAGGCAACCCTTTCTAATCTCCGCGCAGGGGAATATACCATCACAGCAGAATATGGTGATTCTACCAGCAAAGGTCTTCCTATCAATATTGTTTATAAGGTAGATGGTGAACTGAAAGCAAACCTGACCGCAGATGGAAATCTTTCTGCCGGTATTGACCTGTTTGATAAAGGTCTTGCCAATGTCATCAATGTGGAATATTTCTTAGATGGTGAAAAAATTGGAGAAACCTCTCAGGAGCCGTATCGGGTGCAGGTATCCGGCGTAAGTACAAGACGGCATAAGTTGGATGCCATCTGTCGGGATGCAGGCGGAACGGTACTGAAAACCTTTGAACAAGTTCTGGATATGCCGGTAAATGTTAAGAATGTTTCTCAAAACTATTCGAATGATATGACCTACACCGTTACAGGTGATAGCGGCGTGGCAATCATTGAACATAAAAACGGCAATCACAGACTTTATCTTAAACATACCACCAATGGCGTGGTTTACCTGACCGATACCGGTGAGGAAACTTACGAACTGGGAACCGGTGATTTTGAGGTTATTACCGATGGTGCGATAGCGGAAGTTTATCGCTACGGTCAGTTGGCGTTTACCTTCTATATGCCCATGACGGAAGAAGTTGGGCAGAATGTTTCAGAGCAAGGTCTTTCTGTTGTTGATTATCAAATCAGTATGCCCATACAAAGAAACAACTACTTTGTAAAGGAAAACGTGACTAATAAAAATGCCATTTATCAATTAGGGGAAATCCCTTTTTACCACGTAACTGATTTTGTTGCGGATAAGAATGATGAATTCCAGTTGGTAGTCAATGACAGTTATTTCCAAGTAAACCTGAAGGTAGAAGATGGTAAAATTAAGGTATTAACTACCCAAAATGATAATACCCCCGTATTTGAAAAAGAAATCTTAGATATTTCCGATACAGAGGGTAAGGTATACTATCGGATAGAAAACGGTGCAGGTATGTGCCGGCTTTATGCCAACGGCAGATGGAAGAATACCTTCCGTGCCATTCATACCACCGGTAAAGGTTATTTTGCGGTTAATGTAACCGGCGGTGACGGCCTTGATTATCTGGCGGTCAGCGATAACCATGACTTGGCGGTTTATACCGATGAATTTGATGGAAAAGGCGTTCGTGCATCCGATGAATTCTGGGCATTTACCAATATGGGTGCCCATGTAGAACCTGATGCCGGCAGAATGATTCTCCACGCTTTGGAAAGAACCAATGCTATGGCAGAAATCAATGCCTTTGCTGCAGAATTTAATTTGGTTGCGGATGTCAATGTTCAGAAACTGAACGGTGGTTTCTACTTTATTCTCAGCCACTCTGTAACCAGCAATTATAGTAAAATCGGTTACAATGCTACAAAAAAGCAGTTCGAGCATGTGGATGTACTCCAAAAGGCAGAAACGGTGAAAGCAACCAAAGAAAGCGAAACTTTCCCGGTTGGTGAGACCGTACGTCTGGAACTGGTTTCCCGTCGGACATCTACCGATAAGCAGGTAATCCTTTATGTGAATGGCCAACCGATGATTGGTACGGATGAGGCACTTAACGGTAATGGTACCTTTGGATTTTTGTTAGATGATGCAGTAGCATACATTGAAAACGTATCTTACCGCGGTGACGCCAAAATCTTGCACGGCCTTTATGACTATCCGGGTGTCTTGGGTGACCCGGCTACCCTGGATATGATTGAAGACGGTGATAAGATTATGTTGGTAGGTAGTAGTTCTAAGCGTGTTTCCACCATAGACGGCGGTAAGTCCTGGCAGTATGAAGAGGTCGTTTCCGGTGATAGCAATAATATTGTAGCCCTTCCCACTGGAGAACTTATCAGCGTTGTACATAAGCAAATTGGTGTGAATGAAATGGGTATTGAAACCTATCAGGACTTCAGTTACATCTCCTACGACAACGGTAAGAGTTGGACAGAACAAGGTCCCATTCAGCCCTCTGCAAAGAACAACCGTATTACGATGGGTAACCGTATTAAAGTAGGTGCTTCCGGCAGAATTTATTTTGCTTGCTGTGATAACAATGATGAAACCAAAGGCCATATCGTTATCTGGTATAGCGATAACAAAGGTAAAACCTGGACAAAGAGCAAAACAGAGTTTAAGTCGGAAGAACAGGGATATCCCATTCAGGAAGCAGTATGTCTGGAAACCGAAAGCGGTGTAGTCAGAGCCTACTTCCGTAACGAAAGTGGCTGTGTCAACTACTACAACTCCTATGACTATGGAGAAACCTTTGATTTAACCCGTCATGCAACCCCATTCCTGTCTGCACAGAACTGTTTCAACATAGAACGTGACCCCTACGATGGTAAGACTTTGTACTTTGCTTGGGGTTATGACAATGCAGGTCTTTCCGGTAGTGATGGTAACCCCAGAACCCGTTGGGCGATTGCCAAGAGTGTGGACGACGGTGAAACTTGGGAATATGTAGGTACCGGTCACGAAAAGAATGAACAACAAGGCTCTATTATGATGAACCTTAACATCAACGTTGCCAAAGACTATCTGGTTTTGGAATGTATGTCCTTGGATGATGGAAGCAACTCTCAATGGTATGGCAGAAGAGTAACCGTCCCCAAAGATCAGGTTTCTTCCAAGCGGTTTGACCAGGTTCACTGCGCGAAGCTCTCCGATATTGAGAATACGGTTTCTATCAGTGACACCCAAAAGAAAGCCTTGATTTTAGACCCCGACCAGGGTGTAGGCTTGGTAAATGGTGACCGGACGGAAAATGTAGCCGTTGCAGATAAAGTTGCCATTGACTACATTGCCGGTTATGTGGGTGCTCTTGTAAAAGAAGAAGGCGATAGCATTATCTTAAAGCGCGGTGATGCAGAAATCTCCTTTGCAAAAAGTGAATTACTGCAAAAAGACGGCAAATGGTTTGTAACCATCGGGGATGTTGCCGAAAAGTACGGCTTGTTTGTCAATGAGATTGATAATATTATCATTCTTTCCATAGAAGAAGGTATTGGTGAAGGTAAAAAAGCAGTTTTGCAAACAGCCATCGATCTCTTCTAAGATTAACAGACCGGAAGTGTGATAAGTACAAAAATTTCCCTCGGGATAAAATCCCCAGGGCGGGTTTGCTATTTTAAAAGAAAACATACTTTTTATTTTTTTCTTAGGAATTTTTCTTAAACAGAAAAAGTTTTATGGAAAAAAGCAAAAATTTATAAAAAAATATTCATTTTCTTATTGATTTTGCAAAGAGAGTATGTTATAATAAATAAAAATTAAGAGGTTTTTTGTGCAAAATATCATCAAATAGAATAAATCTTTTTATTTTATTGGCAGAGTTTGGTTTTTTGTTGCAAAAATTTGTAAAAGGAGCGGATAATAACGTGGAAAACAGTAAAAAAAGTGCAGTGACATTAGTGCGTAAAAAAACAACGTGGCAGCGCATTCTCACTTGCTGGGAGTTATATATATTCTTGCTTCCTGCATTGGCTGCGGTGTTTATTTTTTCGTATGTACCTATGTATGGTATTCAGCTTGCGTTTAAGGATTTAATTCCCGGTAGAAGCATTATGGAATCTCCTTGGGTTGGCTTAAAGCATTTCCAGCGGTTCTTTGCTTTAGACAAGTGCTGGCAGTTAATCTGGACAACTGCAAAGACTTCTTTATTTACACACTTCATCCAGTTCCCGATTCCGATTATCTTTGCAATTATGCTCAACCAAGTGCGGAATGATCGCGCTAAGAAATTAGTGCAGAATATTTCTTATATGCCTTATCTCTTCTCCGTTGTTATCGTTATCAGCGTGGCAAACGTATTCTTAGCACCCAATACCGGTGTTATTAACATCTTGATTAACAAGATGGGCGGAGAGCAAATTCTCTTCTTTGGTCACGATAAATATGTATTGCCCATTTATATCATTACCGGTATCTGGCAAGGTATGGGTTATAGTGCAATTATTTACATAGCAGCGCTTGCAAATATTGACCAGGAACAATTAGAAGCTGCAAAGATTGATGGTGCAAGCCGTTTTAAGATCATCCGTCACATTGAGATCCCGGCAATTATGGACACCGTAATTATTATGTTCATTCTGCAATGGGGTGCTCTCTTTAGTGTCGGTGCAGATAAGATGTTGCTTCTGCAAACAGACCTGAACCTTGGCGCTTCCGAAATTTTAAGTACCTATATCTATAAAGTAGGTCTTTTGGATGCACAGTTTGGGTTTTCTACTGCAGTACAGTTGTTCAATACCTTAGTTAACCTGTTCTGTCTGGTTGTTATCAACGGAACGGCTAAGAAGTTGACTGGTAATTCCATATTCTAAGAAGGAGGAGACGAGAAATGAAAGAACAAGTAGTAAAAAACAAAGTTAAAGAATCTGGCAGCGATTTGGCCTTCAATATCGTCAATGGTACCCTTCTTGCAATTATGACCTTGTTGATTGTATATCCGGTTTACTTTATCGTTATTGCATCTATCAGTGACCCTACCTATGTAAACTTAGGTCAAACTCTGCTTTTGCCCAAAGGTATTACGATGCTTGGTTATCAAAAGATTTTTGAGTATAGTGAAATCCTTTCCGGTTACAAGAATTCCATCATTTACACCGTAACTGGTACATTGATTAACCTGTTGGCTTGTATCCCTTGTGCTTTTGCACTGTCCCGTAAGGAACTGCCTGGCAGAACCTGGCTTAACCTCTACTTCGTATTTACCATGTACTTTGGCGGTGGTTTGATTCCTGTTTACTTGGTGGTCAAAGGCTTAGGTTTGCTGAACTCTATGTGGGCGTTGGTTCTCCCTGGTGCGCTCAGCGTATACAATATGATTGTTGCTCGTTCCTTCTTTATGAGCAACATCTCTGATGAGTTGTTTGAAGCGACCAAGATTGATGGTGGTAGTTATACAACCTTCTTCTTCAAAGTGGTACTGCCCCTTTCCAAGGCAATCATTGCGGTTATGGTTCTTTACCATGCATTGGCTCACTGGAACTCTTACATGAATGCTCTTTATTACATCCGTGACTACAAGAAGTTCCCGCTTCAGTTGGTACTGCGTAATATGACCGCAACCCTGACAGCGGACGCTACTAATATTGACAGTGCTATGGACGCTGCTGCGATTGCAGAAGCAACCAAGGCACAACAGAGCGTACGTTACGCCGTTATTATGGTAGCGGCTATTCCCGTATTCTTGATGTATCCTCTCGTACAGAAGTACTTCGTAAAGGGTGTTATGATTGGCTCCGTAAAGGGTTAAGCCATAAAATCAAAACAAAACTGCAATGCTTTGGCATTGCAGTTTTTTTGTTGTATAAAACAAAAAACACCGGGTGCGAGGAAGTTGTTCTATCATTCTAAAATGGTCATTTTGAACAAAAAAAGTGAAATAAATTAGTGGTTTTCACAACGGCGGAAAACTACAAGTTTTGTTGACGATGTGGTCGTAATATGATATACTAAGGAAAATAAATTAAATTTTATATTAAAAGGAGTTGCAAAAATGAAAAAGTTCACAAAAGTATTAAGTTTAATGTTGGCTCTTCTGTTGTTCGCAATCTGTCTGACCGGTTGTAACGGCGGTTCTACCAGCGGCGATTTTGATGAAACCGCAGGTTTTACCGTGCGGGTCAGCAAACCTGAAAAAGTAACTGACGAGATGTGGAATGCATACTTAGAGGAATTACAATCCTGGACCGATGTTCCCATTACTTGGGATATTGCAAGTGCAGCAGATGCTTCTGGTTCTGAAGCATTGAATCTGCGTTTCGCATCTGGTGACTATCCTGATATCATTATGGGTAACTCTTTGAATGCTTCTGCTGTATCTAACTATGCAGCAAGTGGCGTTCTGCTTCCTTTAGATGAATTCATCACCAAGGAAAACACCCCCAACATCTGGCAGATGTTTGAGGATCATCCTCAAACCAAGGGTGCAAACTACCTGCCTGATGGTAAGATGTACAGCCTTCCCCAGTTGATTGAGTTTGAACCTCAGTACTTAGAGAGAGTTCTCTACATCAACAAGACTTGGCTTGACAAACTGGGCTTAGAAATTCCTAAAACTGTTGAAGAAGTAAAAGAAGTGCTTCGGGCATTCAAAGAACAGGATCCCAACGGCAATGGTAAAGCAGATGAAATTCCTATTACATTTAAACAAGGTCACGCTTACTCTTGTCCGGAAACTATGCTTTCTACTTGGGGATATTCTACCAAGTCCGGTGTTTATGACAGTTATACCACGGTAAAGGATGGTAAGGTATTGTTCGCTCCAATCACCGATGGTTGGAAAGAAATGGTTACCTTCTATCGTGATCTGTATGCAGAAGGTCTGTTGGATATCGAAGCATTTACCCACACCAATGAAAACTTCACTGCAAAACTTTCTAACCCGACTTCTATCGTTGGTATGGCATGGGGAAAGACCAATCCTTTTGCTAACTCGGATGAATATGTTGCGATTGAACCGATTCACGCAGAAGGTATTGAACCGGTATGGCACATCCACCCTGGTATCATTGGTAACAGAAACGTATTCTCTATTACCATTGCTTGTAAGAATCCCAAGAAGGTTATGAACTGGATTGACCACTTCTTTGAACTGGAAAATTCTCTCCGTTCTGAATTTGGTACTTTGGGTTATGCTCTTAATGAGAAGAATGACGAAGGCGTATACACCTGGAACGAACCGCCTGCAGGCGTTTCTCTCAGCAACTACATCATAGAAAACAGACCTCAGTCTTCTATCGTATGTTATCTCCCTGGTGAAATCTATGGTAAGACTTTAGAGTTGAATGATTCCTTAAAGGAACAGGCAGCAAACTATGAAGTTTATAAGAAGTATGTTACCACAGAGCCGTGGCCCCGTCCTTACTACAGTGAAGAAGAGTCCAGCACCCTGTCTGTTCTCCAGACAGATATCTTCACTAAGGTAAATGAGCAGATGGCAAAATGGGTAGTTGGAACCGAAAACTTAGAATCCGGTTGGGATCAGTATGTAAAAGACTTAAAGGGTATGGGCGTTGACCAGTTGGTAGAAATCAACCAGGGCGCTTATGACAGATTCCAAAAGGGTATGAAATAAAAAACCTTTTTATCACCGCAGACCATGGTCTGCGGTGATTTTCTTTTGATAAAAGTTGACAAAGACAGGGAATAGAAATGGTCAAAATTTTAACAAAAATATCAGGAAAAACTCTTGATAAATTTGGAAAATTAGGGTAAAATAAATCGTAAGAATATTTTGTATAAAATTAGCCCCAAACAGGGGATTTTATTATACTTTTTTGGAGGTATTTGTTATGAACAAAAAAACTGTAGATGACATTCAGGCAAAGGGTAAGAAAGTCTTAGTTCGTTGTGATTTTAACGTGCCGATTAAAGACGGTGTGATCACCGATGAAACCAGAATTATCGGTGCTCTGCCCACCATCAAAAAATTGATGGATGACGGCGCAAAGGTAATCCTTTGCTCTCATATGG
>JAZPYU010000013.1:0-6938 GCA_045544295.1 Ructibacterium sp.
GGTTGATTTCAGTCAGGATTTCTTCAACAAGCCCACTAACCTTACTGTTAGCGGACAGTTAAATGGTGAAACCTATGCCTGTGCATTTAAGAATATTTACACCTTTGGACCTACCTTCCGTGCGGAGAATTCCAATACCACCCGTCACGCCGCAGAATTCTGGATGATTGAACCGGAAATTGCTTTTGCGGATTTGAATGACGATATGAGGCTGGCAGAAGATATGCTGAAATTTATCATCCGCTATGTATTAGAACAAGCGCCGGAAGAAATGCAGTTCTTCAATAACTTTATTGATAAAGGATTACTGGAACGTTTGGACAACGTAGTCAGCAATGAATTTGGCAGAGTGACCTATACCGAAGCGGTAGAAATCCTCCAAAAGAGCGGCAAAGATTTTGAATATCCGGTCAAATGGGGGATGGATCTCCAAACCGAGCACGAGCGTTACCTCACTGAAGAAGTCTTCAAAAAGCCGATTTTTGTTACCGACTATCCCAAGGAAATTAAGGCGTTCTATATGCGCTTAAACGATGATGGCAAGACCGTTGCGGCGATGGATTGTTTGGTTCCCGGTATCGGTGAGATTATCGGCGGTAGCCAAAGAGAGGAACGTATTGACGTTCTGACCGAGAGAATGGCTGAAATGGGACTTAACGAAGAAGACTACGGTCACTATTTGGATTTACGTCGGTTTGGCGGATGTCAACACGCCGGATACGGTCTTGGTTTTGAACGTGCCATTATGTATTTAACCGGTATGAGTAATATCCGTGACGTACTGCCTTATCCCAGAGTCGTAAACAACCTTTACTAATAGGAGGGAAAGCAATGAACTGGTGGCTGATTGGCGGTCTGGTGGTGCTCTATATTGTTATCGCAAAATTTGCTGATATTGTGGCGGGGGTTGCCAATGCCCGCTATCAACAGGGCAGACACGAGGATGCTTTTCAGATTTTCCAAAAGGCAGAAAAAGTCGGGAAAATCAGTTTGAGCAATCGGATGACCTATGGTTATGTGGCGCTTCGGTTAGGCAATCTTAGAGAGGCAAGAAGAATTCTCACCCTTTGCAGGGATATGACCCCAAGGGACAGCGCCGGCAGAAAGCATGTGCGTAATCTTTTGGCTTTGGTCAGTTGGAAAGAGGGAGACCTGCAAGAGGCGATTGAAATTTTAGAAGATATTATGGCTTCTGATTTTAAGAACACCCAAATTTATCAAAACTTAGGCATCTTCTATAATTTAGCAGGGGAAAAAGAAAAAGCCCTTGCCTTTGCCAAGGAGGGGTATGAGTATAATGCCGATGACCTTATTATCTGTGATAATCTGGCAGATGCCTATGCCGGTATGGGTGAATGGGAAAAGGCGGAAGAAGTCTATCTTGATTTGATGAAAAAGGAACCTCACTTCCCGGAAGCCTATTACGGTTATGGTAAAACCTTGATTGCATTGGGTAAAGTAGATGAGGGAAAGAAGTATTTGGAAGAATCTTTAACCAAACCATTTTCCTATTTAAGCATCCGTACCAAAGATGAAATTATCGACCTTTGCAAAAGTTACGGCATTGATACAACTCAATACGAATAAAAGACGGCGAAAGCCGTCTTTTTTTGTTGCAATATGAATTCCCCGGGACGTCGGGGACGCCGTCTCCTACATTGTGGTAGGGGCGATTCGTGAATCGCCCGAAAACGACCGTCTTTTTGCGGTCTGGAGTATTTTTACATTCCCGACTTTCCTACGCCAAAGACGGTGTGTAGTATCTTCACCGCCTCGGCACGGGTGACACTGCGGGAGGGTTTTAAACTTCCGTCCGGATAGCCGGAAAGAATTCCCTGTGCGGTGGCAATCTTCATACTCTCCTTTGCCCAGAAAGGCACATCCTCTGCATCTGTTGCGGTAATGGGGGCGCCCGCAAGACCAATGGGTAATAACCGTTGTACCGAAATAGCATATTCCATCCGCTTGATATTGTCATTGGGTTTGAATTCTACTCCATAGTCGGTCAGTTGTCCTTTCATTAACCCTAAGGCATAAATGGCACGGACCCGTTCCATTGCCCACCAGGGAATTTCCTGGGTGTCGGTAAAGGGAAGGGTAACGTCCTCGTAGTCTTTGGGGTCAATATTCAGGTAGTTGCAAAGCATAATGGCAAATTCGGTCCGGGTCATATTATCATCCGGCTTGAAGATTAAGTTGGTAAGACTGCCGTCTTCGCTACTGCCGGTGACAACTTTCTGCTCTGCCATATAACTGATGATGTCCTTGGCCCAATGGGTTTTGGTGTCCGGGAAAGGATTCGGGCAAAGCGCCGGGCTTCCCCAGTTATAACTTGCCATGGCGGCGGCTTTGTTCTCTGCGGTGGCAACCAATACCAACCGGTGATATTCTAAGGAAAGTTCCTCCGGCATCTGATAGGTGATTTTCCCATCCTCATATTGGAATGGAGCGGGTTTTCCGTCTACATAAAATTGAATATTTTCTTTCGGCACCACACTTTTTTCACAAGAAATGGTGGCGGTAAAGCCGGTGTTGGTGATTTGCCCGTAAATTTCCGGGCGGGGAATGTGTGCGGGTACTTCTTCATCTGTGTGGATACGAACGGGAATTTCTGTGGTGCAAAGTCCCGCATTTACGGCTAAGACACCCAATGCACCGCCGTTTTCGCTGGCGGTAAATCGTCCGTCTTCACTGATTTCGCCAATATCGGCATCCTCGCTGACTGCCCGCCAGGTAAAACTTCCATGTTTTACAATCATCTCTTGTCCGCCCCAGTATGCGGTGGCGGACAGGGAAACTTCTTGTCCAGGCTCTAAAACCAGTTCAGAAACAGATTTTTTGGTTTCCTTATCAAAAACAATCACCTTTTCCGGTGTGGCAACTGCCCGAAGCATGGTGCTGCCGGTAAGCCCTCCGCCGGAGGCAGAAATATAGACATCGCCGTTGCCTCGCACCGTCACCAGACCGGAGGAAGAAACTTCTGATTTTAAACCATCCGGAGAGGGAGTTTTGGCATCATCGGTCAGGGTATAAACAATATCGTTGGGGACAGTTGCCGGCCCGTAAGAACTGTCATAGGCTTCCGTGGTTAGTTGCAGGGAGGAGCCGGAAAGCACCGGAATGCCCCAATGGGATACCTTTAATACATAGGGAATGCCGGAGGGAGCGTTGTTCTTCTTTAAGAAAAAGAAGTTGGCACATTTTCGCTGACCTCCGTCTGAGGGGGAATTGATAATCCGAAAATCCTTGGTTCCCGGAAGAACTCCGCCCAGCATGGTGGAGCCGCCACCGTCTAAATTCATTGCCTCAACACAACCAAGTTCCAAAAGACGTTTGGCTACGGTTTCTTTTCTTGCTCCATAACTGTAACCGGACTGTCTGCCGTCTAAGGTATAAAAAATAATGGTGCCGTCTTTCTTAATGCCGATGGCACTACGGGGTGCGGCGGACTCGTCTTTATAATCTAACTTCCCATCGGTAATCAGTTTGCCTCCGGTATTACCCATAGCATAAACGGCGGTTTTCCAACGAGGGTCATCGCTTGCATCTTTGGTGTCTAAGGTGATTTTGGTGCCGGGTGTCAAGGTGGCAAGTCGGTCTAAAATAGATTGGTCTGCCTCTAAATCTACGCTGAGAATCCATTTTCCCTTGGGGATGGCAATGGCACCGTCATATTCGTCCACGCTTTCTACCACAGCGGTGACCGAACTGCCAAGAGTAATATCGCCGCTGACTTTTCCTAAAACAATGTTGATGCCGGGGGTGGTAGCCTCTGTGCTTGTTCCAAAATCCTCTGTAAAAAGGTAAAGGGCATAGGGCTGGCGATATTTGTTGATACACTCTACCGGAATACTGCCAAGGGTTGTGTTAATGTTGGTGGAAATGGGCAAGGTTCCCATAAAGGCGGTACCGTCTTCCCGGAATCCAACCGCGGAAATCCAACCGGCATCTTTGGAAATGACCCTTTTATCAATAATCAAATTGCTCATAGGAACGCCGGTTTCCAAGGAGAAAAAGTCCCCGTTCATCCCGATGGCGGAAGCAACGCCTTGTTGGTTTAAGGTCTGGTTTGCCTGAGAGAGCGTGCGTTTACCATAAACGGATGTGCCGTTGCTGATGATAGGTGTGATATCCGGATTGGGCGTATAGGCGACATAGTGTTCTGTCTGTTGTCCCACCGTGGGGTCGTCAAAGGTGTTGACGTAAAGAATGGTGCCCTGAGAATACTCTGTCATCCGGAATGAGGTAGGGGTGCCCAAAACTTCTGCAAAGGCAGAGAGTTGCCCCAATAAAACAAAAAGCGCCAAAAGCGCTGCTGTAATTCTTATCCTTGGTGAAATTTGTTTGCCTAAAAACAGGCGATTTTTTATCTTCATAAAGTCATCCCTTTCTGTCTGCGTGGCCGGTTGCAGAAAGCACCAAAAATTTCGGTAGAAAAACACAGTTTTTTATAGGAAATTTCGGGCAAAAAAGCACTTGACAACACTTGACAGGCGTGATATAATAATTATCTGCTTATAATGAGAGATTATGCGTCTTTCTCTATAAAACCGGCGAAAAAAGAAAAAATCTACTGTGAGTATAGCATATTTTTTGTGAGAGTGCAAGAGTTTTTTTCTGACGAAATTTTCCAAGGAAAAAGAGAATAACATAATCCGCCTCAAAACCGGAAAAATCAAGGGTTTGCCGGTTTTGGGAGGAATGAAAATAAATTCTTAGATGAGGTGATCGTTTATGGTACATCCTGTGAAACTAGGAAAAAACACACGTATGAGTTATGGTAAGATCCAAGAAGTTCTGGATATGCCGAATCTGATTGAAATTCAGAAAAACTCTTATGACTGGTTTTTGGAGGAGGGGCTGAAAGATGTTTTTCACGACGTGTCCCCGATTGCGGATTACACTGGAAACCTGATTCTGGAGTTCATCGACTATCGTTTGGAAGATACTCCCAAATACGATATTGAGGAGTGTAAGGAACGGGATACTACTTACGCGGCACCATTACGCGTGAAGGTACGGTTGATTAACAAAGAGACCGGTGAAGTAAAGGAACAAGAAATCTTTATGGGTGACTTCCCCATTATGACTCCTGCCGGTACCTTTATCATCAACGGTGCGGAGCGTGTTATCGTTTCTCAGTTGGTTCGTGCACCAAGTGTATACTATGCGGCAGAATTTGATAAGTTGGGTAAGAAACTGTTTTCTTCTCAGGTTATCCCCAACCGTGGTGCTTGGCTGGAATACGAGACCGACAGTAATGACATTTACTATGTAAGAATTGACCGTAACCGTAAAATTCCGGTGACGGTATTGATTCGTGCTTTGGGCTTTGGTACCAATGCACAGATTACCGAACTTTTCGGTGAAGACGTTCGTCTTTTGGCTACCATGGAAAAGGACACCACGTCCACCCGGGAAGAAGGCCTTTTGGAAGTTTATAGAAAACTTCGTCCGGGCGAACCGCCTACCGTAGAAAGTGCGCAGACACTACTTCAAAACCTTTTCTTTGATCCTAAGCGGTATGACCTTGCAAAGGTTGGACGTTATAAGTTCAATAAGAAACTGCAACTGTCTGCACGTATCGTGGGTCATGTTTCTGCACAGACCATTGCTGACCCGGAAACCGGCGAAGTAATCGTGGCAGAGGGTGACGTAATCACCAAGGGGGTTGCGGAAGCGCTGGAAAAGGCAGAAATCAATGACATTGTATTGGAAGCAGATGGTACCCGTACCAAGGTTATTTCCAATAATATGGTTGATTTGAAGAACTATGTTTCTTACAATCCCAGAGAATATGGTATTACAGAAACCGTTTGTAAGACCGTTCTCCATGAGATTTTAGAGCAATATCCTGATGTGGATTCCGATGAATTTAAAGAACAACTGGTTGCAAGAAAAGACGAGTTGATTCCCCGTCACATTTTGATTGACGATATCTTGGCATCCATTTCTTATGTGGGTAACTTAGCAGCCGGCGTTGGCGAAGTGGATGACATTGACCATTTGGGCAACCGTCGTCTCCGTAGTGTAGGTGAATTGTTGCAGAATCAGTTCCGGATTGGCTTGTCCAGAATGGAACGTGTGGTTCGGGAACGTATGACTATTCAGGAACTGGATGCAATTACCCCCCAGACCTTGATTAACATCCGTCCGGTAACCTCTGCCATTAAAGAATTTTTCTGTTCTTCTCAGTTATCTCAGTTTATGGATCAGATTAACCCCTTGGGTGAACTGACCCACAAGAGAAGACTTTCTGCATTGGGCCCCGGCGGTCTTTCCCGTGAGCGTGCCGGCTTTGAAGTCCGTGACGTACACCATTCTCACTATGGTCGTATGTGTCCTATCGAGACGCCGGAAGGCCCGAACATCGGTTTGATTAACTCCCTGAGCGGATTTGCAAAGGTGAATGAATACGGCTTTATCGAAACTCCCTATCGGAAGATTGATAAAGAGACCGGTATTGTGACCAAAGATGTAGAATATATGACCGCTGACACCGAAGAAGGTTTCTATGTTGCACAGGCAACGGAGCCTTTGGACGAAGATGGGCGCTTCATAAACAAAAAGATTGTGACCCGTTATAAGGATGAGTTCTTAGAAATCGAACCGGAACGGGTAGACTATATGGACGTATCTCCCAGACAGGTTATGTCTATCGCAACCGCGATGATTCCCTTCTTGGAAAACGACGATGCGAACCGTGCACTGATGGGTTCTAACATGCAGCGTCAGGCAGTACCGCTTTTGGTTCCGGAATCTCCTATCGTAGGTACCGGTATGGAACACAAAGCCGCAAAAGACTCCGGCGTTTGTATCCTTGCCAAAGCAGGCGGTGTGGTTGAAAAGGTTTCCGCAGATGAAATCGTAATCAAAAACGATGATAAGCAGTTGGATACTTACAAACTGATTAAGTTTACTCGTTCCAACCAGGGTAC
>JAZPYU010000014.1:0-19322 GCA_045544295.1 Ructibacterium sp.
GGGAGGGGATGGAACCCCTCCCCTACAAAATAAATCAAATGATAAAAATTTGACAGAAAAAAGGAGGTATTTTGATACAATTTGCTATTTTTTTAAAAATGCAAAAATTTCTCTTGATTATAGACTTTTTTATGATATAATTGTTAGGATAGGTATATTGCGAGTAAAAATTTTATATAGAGGGAAGAGGGATTCTATGAAGAGAACAGACATTCATAAGATTTTGATTATTGGTTCCGGCCCGATTATCATTGGACAGGCCTGTGAATTTGACTATTCCGGAACCCAGGCTTGTAAAGCCTTGCGGAATTTAGGTTATGAGATTGTTTTGGTAAATTCCAATCCGGCAACCATTATGACCGACCCGGATACGGCGGATATCACTTATATTGAACCCTTAAACGTAGAGCGTCTGGAACAGATTATTGCCAAGGAACGTCCGGATGCCTTACTTCCCAACCTGGGCGGTCAGTCAGGTCTTAACCTATGTAGCGAACTGAACCAGGCAGGCATTCTGGATAAATACGATGTCAAGGTTATCGGCGTTCAGGTAGATGCGATTGAACGTGGTGAGGACCGTATTGAATTTAAAAAGACTATGGACAAACTGGGTATCGAGATGGCAAGAAGTGAGGTTGCCTACTCGGTCGATGAGGCACTTGTCATTGCAGAAAAACTCAACTATCCGGTGGTTCTTCGTCCTGCCTATACCATGGGTGGCGAAGGCGGCGGTATGGTCTACAATAAAGAAGAATTAAAGACCGTATGTGCCAGAGGCTTGCAGGCATCTTTGGTGGGACAGGTTCTGGTAGAAGAGTCCATCTTGGGATGGGAAGAATTGGAATTGGAAGTTGTCCGTGACTCTAAAGGTAATATGATTACCGTTTGTTTTATTGAAAATATTGACCCCTTAGGTGTGCATACCGGCGACTCTTTCTGCTCTGCGCCGATGTTGACCATTTCTGAGGAAACCCAAAAGGAACTGCAACGTCAGGCATATAAAATCGTAGAAGCCATTGAGGTCATCGGTGGCACCAATGTACAGTTCGCTCATGACCCGGTTTCCGGCAGAATTATCGTCATTGAAATCAATCCCAGAACCTCCCGTTCCTCTGCCCTTGCATCCAAGGCAACCGGTTTCCCCATTGCTTTGGTTTCTGCTATGTTGGCAAGCGGTATGACTCTGGACGAAATTCCCTGTGGTAAGCACGGCACTTTGGACAAGTATCAACCGGGCGGGGATTATATCGTAATCAAGTTTGCACGTTGGGCATTTGAAAAGTTCAAGGGTGCACAAGATAAATTAGGTACCCAGATGCGTGCCGTTGGTGAGGTTATGAGCATTGGTAAGACCTATAAAGAAGCCTTCCAGAAAGCCATCCGTTCTCTGGAAATCGGCAGATATGGTTTGGGCGGTGCCAAAGACTTTGGCGAAAAGACCAAAGAGGAACTGTTGACTATGCTCAATGTTCCCAGTTCTGAACGGCACTTCATTATGTACGAAGCCCTGAGAAAAGGTGCTACCGCAGATGAAATTCACGAGCGGACCAAGGTAAAACACTATTTCATCCAGCAGATGAAAGAACTGGTGGAGGAAGAAGAAGCGTTAAAGGCAAAAGCGGGAAGTGTTCCGGATGTGGAAACCCTGAAAAAAGCAAAGCAGAACGGTTTTGCAGATAAATATTTAGCAGGCTTGTTACAGGTGGAAGAAAACGCCATCCGTGATGCAAGAATTTCTGCCGGCATCGTAGAAAAATGGGAAGGCGTTCACGTAAGCGGTACCCAGGATGCGGCATACTACTATTCCAGTTACAATGTGGAAGAAGATTGCAAAACCTCCGGTGAGGGTAAGCAAAAGGTAATGATTTTAGGCGGTGGCCCCAACCGTATCGGTCAGGGTATCGAGTTTGACTACTGTTGTGTTCACGCTTCTAAGGCGTTAAAGAAATTAGGTTTTGAAACCATTATCGTAAACTGTAACCCGGAGACGGTTTCTACTGACTATGATACCTCCGATAGACTCTACTTTGAGCCGTTGACCTTAGAGGATGTGCTCAGTATCCACGAGAAAGAAAAACCCATCGGCGTAATTGCACAGTTTGGCGGACAGACTCCGCTGAACCTTGCGGCAGACTTGAAAGCAGCCGGTGTAAACATCTTAGGTACCACCCCGGAAACCATCGACTTAGCAGAGGACAGAGATTTGTTCCGTGCTATGATGGATAAACTGGAAATCCCCATGCCGGAATCCGGTATGGCTGTCAATGCGGAAGAAGCCCTTGCCATTGCTGATAAAATTGGCTATCCGGTTATGGTTCGTCCCTCTTATGTATTGGGCGGACGGGGCATGGAAGTGGTTTATGACAGCGAGGCATTGACTTTCTATATGCAGGCGGCTGTTGGCGTTACCCCGGACAGACCGATTTTGATTGACAGATTTTTAGGTCGTGCTACCGAGTGTGAGGCAGATGCTGTCAGCGATGGCACCCATGTTTTCGTTCCCTCTGTGATGGAACATATCGAACTTGCCGGCGTACACTCCGGTGACTCTGCTTGTGTGATTCCTCCCAAGAGTTTGACCGCAAGTCAGATGGATACCATCAAGGAATACACCAAGAAGATTGCCAAAGAGATGAACGTAGTAGGTCTTATGAATATGCAGTACGCCATTGAAGACGGTGTGGTTTATGTGCTGGAAGCCAACCCCCGTGCATCCCGTACCGTTCCGCTGGTTTCTAAGGTTTGTGGTATCAATATGGTGCAATTGGCAACCGAAATTATGACCGCAGAACTTACCGGTAAGGAATCTCCGGTACCGGCATTAAAAGAAAAGAAACTCCGTCATTGCGGCGTCAAAGAAGCGGTATTCCCCTTCAATATGTTCCAGGAAGTTGACCCCTTATTGGGTCCGGAAATGCGTTCCACCGGTGAAGTTTTGGGTATTGCCCCCAGTTTTGGTGAGGCTTTCATCAAGGCACAGGAAGCAGCATCGGTAAAACTTCCCTTAAAGGAAGGAACCATCTTAATCAGCGTCAGCGATGCGGATAAGCCGGAAGCGCTGTTGGTAGCAAGAACTTTCCACGAATGTGGATTTAAACTGGTTGCTACCGGAGGCACCTATAATATGATTAAAGCCACCGGAATTCCGGTAGAGCGGATTGCCAAGATTAACGAGGGCAGACCCAACATTGCCGATATGATTATGAACCACGAGATTGACTTTATCGTCAATACTCCCATTGGCAAGAATGCGGCAGAGGATGACAGTTATATCAGAAAAACAGCAATCAAGCACAGAATTCCTTATATGACCACCATCGCAGCGGCACAAGCAGCGGCAGACGGTATCAAAGCCGTGAAGAAATCGGGCAAGATTGGGGTTAAGGCTTTGCAAGAATTCCATAAAGAGATTAAATAAAAATTGGGCATCTCGCAAGAGATGCCCAATTTTTATTTAATCCCCAGTCGTGCTTGAAAATTGGCGACCTTTGATAAACATAAATGTAGTGGATGTTCACGAACGTCCCTTTTTTTGCTCCTGCCGGCAAAACGGGCGGCAGATTGCCCCTACTGTCAAGGTTGCAACCCAACCAAAAAGTCCGGAATTTCAGACGGATTAGGCATATTTTCCGGATTGGGATTATGAGAAAGCAGAGCAAGAATTCCCTCCCGAAGGCCTGCGGTACAGGTTTTTAAATAGGGAGAACCTAACTGCTCCATCAGTAAAAGGTGAGGCAAAATCCCGGCACAGATGGTATCGGCACGACCCGGCTCTAAGGCAAAGTCAGAAATTCGCTTTTCCGGCGGGATTTGATACAGGATATCAAAAATGGTTTGCACATCCTGTTGGGTCAGGGAATAGCCGTGGACTTCCGGTTTTTCCTGATTTCTCAATTGGGCATCAAGAGGCGGTAAGGCGCCGGCACTGCCCCCAAGGGCAATGATGGGTAGACCTTTCGCTTGTTCTAAGATTCCAACTTCCAAAAAGAGAGAGGAAATCATCTCCCTTGCGCCGGCAAGGTCGGAATGTTCCCGGAAGAATCGGTCGGTCAGGGTCATAGCACCAAAGGGCAGACTGATTTTTCCTTGCATTTCCTTATCTTTTACCAAAATCAGTTCCACACTGCCCCCGCCTAAGTCCATAATCAGGCAATCCTTTTCCTCCGGCAAAGAGGAAAGGACCCCATAAAAGTCAAAGTAGGCTTCCTGTTTGCCGGAAATCACCGATAAAGTGATACCGGTCTCGGCAAACACTCGTTCACAAAAAGCAGGGCCATTCTTGGCACGGCGTACCGCAGCGGTAGCGATGGCAATGATGGGGGCGTTTTCTTCTTTTGCCTCTTTGGCAAAGTCAGAGAGGGCAGAGATAGCACGAGTTTGGGCGGCTTCCTGCAAAATGCCATCTGTCTGCATTCCCTCGGAGAGTCGTGCCATTTGCCGGCGGCGGTAACATTCCACATAACCGGCATCGGTCAACTCTGCCATAGACATTCTGGCAGAATTAGAACCTAAATCAATCAAACAAAGTTTTTTCATACTGAACATCCCTATTATTCCCCTAATTCTTCTGCCATCTTTTTCAGTGCGGCACTGCGGTGGCTGATGGCGTTTTTGATATGGGGTTCCATCTCTGCTAAGGTCTGGGCGTATTTTTCGTAATAGAAAATCGGGTCATAACCAAACCCGTCTTCGCCTTGGGAAGAGAAGGTAATCCGTCCCGGACACTCGCCACGGAAGAAGCGGGTTTCTTTTCCCGGTTCGGCCAGGGCAATCACACAGACAAACTGGGCATCCCTTTTGTATAACGGAACATCCTTTAAAGCGGTTAGGAGTTTTCCGATGTTTTCTTCATCGGTGGCGTTTTCTCCCGCATAACGGGCGGTATAAATACCGGGCGCACCCTTTAAATAGTCCACACAAAGTCCGCTGTCATCGGCAATGGTGGGTTTCCCGGTTAACTTCATAATGGTTTCCGCTTTCTTCGCGGCATTTTCTTCAAAAGTCAAACCGTCCTCAATCACATCCACATCACCCACGCCTGCCTCAGCCTGGGTTAAAATTTGATAGCCATCTCCCAAAATGGCTTTGATTTCCTGTGCCTTGTGGGCATTTTGACTGGCTAATACGTATGTTTTCATAACTCTATCTCCTTTCGTGCTTGAAAATCCGGCAATCTTTGTCCGCTACGCACCTTTTTTGGTCGGTTACGTACACAAAGTACGCGCCCTCCCAAAAAAGATTTGTATCGAACAAATCTCACCAAATTTTCTGCGCCCTCTTTCTAATTAAAATTGAAAAAGAAATTTGGTAAAGCCAAATTTCTACCAAAATTCTGCATTCTGCATTCTGCACTCTGCATTCTGCATTTTTACAGCATCCGTCTCGGGTTATAGGAATGTCCGTGGCAGATGGCGATGGCAAGGGCATCGGCGGTATCGTCCGGCTTGGGGACTTTCTCTAAATTAAGGAGAATTTTCACCATCTGTTGTACCTGATTTTTTTCTGCTCTGCCATAGCCGGCAACCGCTTGTTTTACTTGTAGCGGAGTATATTCAAAAACCGGAACATCATGTTGCAGGGCAGAGAGAACCAAAACCCCTCTTGCCTGTGCCACATTGATGGCGGTTTTTTGGTTGCTGTTAAAGAACAGTTCTTCAATGGCCATAAAATCCGGCTTGTATTGTTCAATAATGGTGGTCAGATCGTTATAAATAGATAAAAACCGGTCGAACATAGGGGTTTTGGCGTCGGTGGTGATGGCGCCGTAGTCCAAAACCTTAAAATGGTTGTTCTGATACTCCAAAACACCCCAACCCACAATGGCAAAACCCGGGTCAATGCCTAAAATAATCATTTTCTCACCTGAAATTCGTTAAATTTTGGAATAACTCTTGAAAAACAAAGGAATCTGTTATATAATAAATCATTAATAAGAACATTCTAACATAGTTTGGAGGATTTTACAATGGCAAAAGAAAAAGTTGTTTTGGCGTATTCCGGCGGTCTGGATACTTCCATCATCATTTCCTGGTTGATTGAGAACTATGACTACGAAGTAATCGCCGTTTGCGGTGATGTAGGTCAGGGTAAGGAAACCGATGGCCTGGAAGAAAGAGCAAAGGCAAGCGGTGCGTCCAAAATTTATATTGAAGATTTGCGGGATGAATATGTAGAAGATTTCATCTTCCCCACCTTAAAAGCAGGTGCGGTTTATGAGGGCAAGTATCTTTTGGGTACCTCTCACGCACGGCCTATTATCGCTCGCCGTTTGGTAGAGATTGCAGAGCAGGAAGGCGCTGTGGCAATCTGTCACGGTGCTACTGGTAAGGGTAACGACCAGGTTCGTTTTGAATTAACCATCAAGGCGCTGGCTCCCCACCTTAAAATTATTGCTCCCTGGAGAATTTGGGATATCAAATCCAGAGAAGATGCGGTGGACTATGCAGAAGCACACGGCATTGAAATCCCGGTAACCAAGAAGGACTTATATTCCAGAGACCGTAACATCTGGCACATCAGCCACGAGGGTATGGATTTGGAAGACCCGGCAAACGAACCGCAGTTAGATGACCTTTTGAAGTTGGGCGTATCTCCCCAAAAGGCTCCCGATACCCCCACCTATGTAACCATCGGTTTTGAAAAGGGTGTACCTGTTTCCTTAAACGGGGAAAAGATGGCGGCACGTCCTTTGGTAGAAAAACTGAATGAACTGGGGGGAGCCAACGGTATCGGTATTGCGGATATCGTAGAAGACCGTTTGGTTGGTATGAAGTCAAGAGGCGTTTACGAAACTCCCGGCGGTACCATTTTATACACCGCATTGCAGGAACTGGAATACCTCTGCTTAGACCGTGATACCCAAGCTTTCAAGCGTCAGGCTGCCATTAAGTTCAGCGAACTGGTTTACGATGGTAAATGGTACACCCCGCTTCGTGAAGCGCTATCTGCTATGGTAGACTCTATGGAAGAAACCGTAACCGGTGAAGTAAGATTAAAACTTTATAAAGGCGTGGCTTCTCCTGCCGGTGCAAAATCTCCCTATTCTCTCTATAACGAAGATATTGCAAGTTTCGGCGATAGCGGGGAACTTTACAGCCATAAGGATTCCGAGGGCTTTATCAACCTGTTTGGTCTGCCTCTCAAGGTCCGTGCGCTGATGAAGAAAAAGAATCAAGCGTAAACTGTAAATGAGTGCAAAGAAAATTTGATGAGATTTGTTTTGTAGGGGAGGGGTTCCATCCCCTCCCGCATTCGGGAGGGCACAGAGGCCCTCCCCTACAACGTAGCCGGCCAAGGAAGCCAAATCCACGGACGAAGGTTGCAAATTTTCAAGCACGACTGTAAAAGGAGAAATATTATGGCAAAGTTATGGGGTGGCAGATTCAGTAAAGCCACCGACCAGTTGGTAGACGATTTTAATTCTTCCATCCGTTTTGATGCCAGAATGTATGCCCAGGATATCCGGGGCAGTCAGGCCCATGCAGAAATGCTGGGCAGACAGGGCATTATTCCCGAAGAAGATGCAAAGTTAATTGTCAAAACCCTGGGTGAAATCAAAGCGGATATTGAAGAGGGCAAGGTAGAATTTCTTATCGATGCCGAAGATATCCATATGAATATTGAAACCATCTTGATTCAAAGAATCGGGGATGTAGGAAAGCGCCTCCATACCGGCAGAAGCCGGAACGACCAGGTTGCGCTGGATATCCGGATGTATCTTCGGGAAGAGTTGGATGAAATTGCGGCTATGGTGAAAGACCTCCGTCAGGTGATTTTAGAGATTGCCAAAAAGAATATTTCTACCATTATGCCCGGCTATACCCATCTGCAAAAGGCACAGCCTATCACGTTGGCGCACCACGTAATGGCATATTATGAAATGTTCCGCCGTGACGGAGAACGGCTCCTTGATTGCAGAAAGAGAATGAATGTAATGCCCTTAGGTAGCGGTGCCTTAGCCGGCACCACTTATCCCTTAGACAGAGAATTTGTGGCAGAACAGTTAGACTTTACCGGTATCACCCAAAACAGTTTGGACGGCGTTTCCGACCGGGACTTTGCTTGTGAGTTTGCCTTTGTGCTTTCTCAGATTATGGTGCATATCAGCCGTTTCTCTGAGGAATTGATTTTATGGAGTTCCCACGAATTCAGTTTTGTGGAGATGGACGATGCGTATAGTACCGGTTCCAGCATTATGCCCCAAAAGAAGAACCCGGACGTGGCAGAACTTGCCCGGGGCAAAGCGGGCAGAGTGTTTGGCTCTTTGATGGGACTCCTTACCATGATGAAAGGTTTGCCTCTTGCCTACAACAAAGATATGCAGGAGGATAAGGAACAGATTTTTGATGCGGTAGACACGGTGAAGATGGTTCTTCCGGTCTTTGGCAAGATGATTGCCACCATGAAAGTGCGGGAAGATAAAATGCTCACCGGCGCCAAAGGCGGTTTCACCAACGCCACCGACGTAGCAGATTATCTGGTAAAGAAGGGCCTGCCTTTCCGTGACGCCCACGGGGTGGTTGGAAGAATGGTGGCCTATTGTATCGAAAAGGACACCGTCATTGATGCCCTTTCTATGGAAGAAATGAAAGATTTTTCCGATTTGATAGAAGAAGATGTCTACGAGGCAATTTCTCTTGACACCTGCGTCAACCAAAGAAAAATCCCCGGCGGACCGGCAATGGAAACCATGAAAGCCGTCATCGAAAAATACGAAAAAGAAGAACAATAAGAAAATGCCGTAGCGTTTGCTACGGCATTTCGTTTTCATAAAAGCAATCCTTTTCCCAACAAGCCGGATTGGTGTCAATATATTCCCAAATTTTAAAATAATCATATTCTTTTAACCTTGTTGGTTTTCGTTTAGGTAAAGTCATTTTATCTCTTGTTCCAATGAAGCAAAGTCGTCTGTTGCAAAAAACTCTTTCAAAGAGATGCCCAACCCATCGCAAAGCATTTTTAATGTAACGATGCCGGGATTTTTGCTTTTTCCATATAAAATATTTTTAATGGTAGATGGGGCAACACCAGACTCTGTTGCTAGTTTATGGATGGTCAAATTCTTTTCATTGCACAAGCAAAGAATTCTATTTTTAACAGAAAAATAAGTATTTATAGTAATCACCTTCTCTAATCTTTATAATCTAATTATGGTCTATTATCGTTGACAAAGCAGGCTATATATGATACAATATGGGCTATAAAAAGACAAAAGGCGGTGATGTTGTGAAAAAAAGCGTATCTATTCGTATCGAAGATGCTTTATTGGAGAAAGCCAAAGTTATAGCAGAAGATGGGGGACGGTCTGTCAATGGATATATTCTTTATTTGATTCGTAAAAATATAGAACAGTTTGAGAGAGAAAAGAAAATAGAGCAATAAAAAAGAAAATCGGCAAAGCCGATTTTCAACAAAAATTATTCATCATTCATTTTTCATTTTATTTTATTTGCCCGGCGCGGGAATTGCACCGGTGTGGGGGTTTCTTTGGGAATGACGACCAACTTCCGTACCATTTCGCTCTTCGGCAGAGGTGCTTTAATGACCTGTGGCTTACCGCCGCCCAAGGAACCCAGCATTGCCTTGGCGTCCATAAGTTCTTCTTCCATATCCTCTGCTTTTAAGGAAAGGAAGATGCCGCCTACCTTGACAAGAGGCAGACAATATTCTCCTAACACTTTCAGCCTTGCCACCGCCCGGGAGGTTACCACATCAAACTTTTCTCTAAACTTGTTGTCTTTTCCCAATTCTTCGGCTCTGCCGTGGATGCAGGTGACATCGGTGAGGTTTAACTGCCCGACGACCTCCTCTAAAAAGGTAATCCGCTTATGTAAAGAATCCACCAAAGTCACCGATAAATCGGGGCGCAAAATTTTTAAAGGAATACCGGGAAAGCCGGCACCGGTACCGATGTCTGCGATTTTGGCTCCCTGAGGAATTTCTGTATAATATAAAGGCAGAATACTGTCCAAGAAATGTTTCACAGAGATACCGTCGTCGTCACAGATGGCAGTCAGGTTCATTTTCTGATTCCATTCTTTTAAAAGAGCGGAATAGGCAGCAAACTGTGCAATCTGTGTTTGGGTTAATCTTCCGCCTAAGGCAGAGATGCCATTTTCCAATAAGGTCTGGTTCATAAAAACCTCCTGTATCAATGAAAAAGGGACGTATCCCAAAGGATACGCCCCTTATCTTTTGTTATTTACGCCTGAGGAGCATCTACAGGACATACGTTAGCGCAGTTACCGCAATCAATACATTCGTCTGCATTGATTTCGTACTTGCCATCGCCTTCAGCGATACAAGAAACGGGACATTCGCCAGCGCAAACACCGCAGCTGATGCAATCGTCGTTAATGATGTAAGCCATTCTGATTCACCTCACATAATAAAATTCAAATTTCTTCAACTACTATAATACATTTTTCGGCATTTGTCAAGAGGAAGTTATTTCTCTTCCTGGGTTTCCAAAAACAGTTCTTTGGTATAGGGCAGGGTAAGAACCCAATCGCAATAGGTGTGCCATTCTTCCAATTTATGATTTCTTCTGGCATAATACATATTCAGAAGGTTTTCGTAGTTCATGGTCACCGTACGGGTCTGGTTGTAACTGGACGGCAGAAGTTGAATCAAATCATACCAGTCCTGCTTATCTTTGCCCTCCACATAGGAAAGGCGCTTTTGTTCCATAAAGTTGATAAAAGCGGTCAGGGCGCCCAAGGCGTCAATGCTCAAATGGTCGTGACTAAAATCGGTCAGTTCAAAGGGTTTGCTATGAATTTTATGCATGGTGCTGGTGGAGTTGGCAACGGTTGCCACCTTGTAGGTGTCAAACTCTTTCCACCAGTACATAGGCGCAGTAATGTCCACACAAACCAAAATCTGCCGGATAAACTTTCTATGGTCGGAACCCGCCTTGCAAAGGCGTTTTGCTAAATCTAAATCATTAGGACCTAAGATGTAGTTCCCGTCTTTGTCGTAAGAACTGTCGATTCTGTCCCAACTGTTCAAGGGGTTTCTGGCGCCACGGATGGCACCCTCTAAGTTCATCACCTGTGCTTTTGTAATCTGAATCAAGAAAAACACTTCCTTTTGGTTAATTTTAAAAAGGATTAAATGTCCAAATTTACAACGGTAGAGGAATAATCCTCAATAAATTTCCGTCTGGGCTCTACCTTATCACCCATTAAGATGGTAAAGGTTTCGTCTGCCTGTCTGGCATCTTCTAAGGTAACCTGAAGCATAATGCGGGTTTCCGGATTCATCGTGGTTTCCCATAACTGTTCCGGGTTCATCTCACCAAGACCTTTGTACCGCTGAATGGCAGGGGGTTTGCCCTCTTCCATCTCGGCAAGAACGGTCTGGAGTTCTGCATCAGAATACACATACTTTTCAAACTTACCGCGACTTACTTTGTAAAGAGGCGGTTGTGCAATGTAAACGTGGCCTTCTTCCAATAAGGGGCGCATAAAGCGGAAGAAGAAGGTGAGCATCAGGGTTCTGATATGCGCACCGTCCACATCGGCATCGGCCATAATCACGACTTTGCCGTAACGGATTTTGGTAACATCAAAATCGTCACCAATACCGGCACCCAATGCGGTGATAACCGGCATCAGTTTATCGTTGCCGTAAACTTTATCAATCCGTGCCTTTTCTACATTCAGCATCTTACCCCAAAGGGGAAGAATTGCCTGGAAACGGCGGTCACGGCCTTGCTTTGCGCTACCGCCCGCAGAATCACCCTCGACGATATAAATCTCGGTATAAGTATTATCTCTGTCAGAACAGTCTGCCAACTTGCCGGGCAGGGTACTGCTCTCTAAGGCACTCTTTCTTCTGGTATTCTCTCTGGCGCGTTTTGCCGCTTCTCTTGCCCGGGAAGCGGTCAGAGCCTTGTCTACCACAATCTTGGCAATGCTGGGGTTTTCTTCAAAGAATTCGCCCAGTTTCTCATTGACCATTTTTTCTACCATGGAACGGATTTCGCCATTACCCAGTTTGGTCTTGGTCTGGCCTTCAAACTGTGCCTCGGTTACCTTAACGCTGATGATACAGGTAAGACCTTCACGGACATCCTCACCCTTTAAATTATCATCGTTGTCCTTTAAGAACCCATATTTCTTAGCATAGTCGTTAATAACCTTGGTAAGAGCCGCTTTATAACCGGTTTCGTGGGTACCGCCTTCGGTGGTATTGATGTTGTTGGCAAAACTGATGATGTTTTCGCTGTAACCATCATTATACTGCATAGCAACTTCTGCTTCGCAGGTTTCCCGTACCGCATTTACATAGATAACATCGGGATGAATGGCCTCTTTGTTCCGGTTCTCGTATTCTACAAATTCCCGGATACCCCCGTCATATTGCAGAACCACCTCTTTGCTTGCTTCAGGAGCATCGGAACGGGCGTCTTTTAAGATAATCCGGATACCGGCATTTAAGAAAGCCTGTTCTCTTAAACGGAGGAGAAGGGTATCAAAGTTATAAATCAAATCATCAAAAATCTCGCCGTCCGGCTTAAAGTGTACCTTGGTACCGGTCTTATCGGTGGTGCCAACCACTTTCAAAGCGTCACAGCGGTGACCTCTCTCGTACCGCTGATAGTGGACGTTGGTTCCGTCAGAGATTTCTACCTCCAAAAAGACGGAAAGAGCATTAACAACAGACGCACCTACACCGTGAAGACCGCCGGAAACTTTATATCCGCCGCCGCCGAACTTGCCGCCGGCGTGAAGTTTGGTAAATACCAGTTCTACCGCCGGAATTCCCTCTTTGGGGTGGATGCCGGTGGGGATGCCGCGGCCGTTATCGGTAACGGTGATAGAGTTATCCTCTTCAATGGTAACGGAAATCTCGGTACAGTAACCTGCCAAGGCTTCGTCAATGGAGTTATCCACGATTTCATATACCAAGTGATGCAGACCCCGGGTGGTGGTGGAACCAATATACATACCCGGGCGTTTCCGAACCGCCTCTAATCCCTCTAAAACCTGAATCTGATTTTCGTCATACTCGGTGGAAACCGGAACACTGGTCATATGTTCCTCGGTCAAGGAGATGTTTTTTTCTTCTGTCATGAAAAATCATGCCTTTCTGCCTACAAAATACTATCTGCCTAAGGTTCCTGCCGTAGGCTATGCAGGGTGGCTGGTTGATTTCTTAGTTACTTCCATCGGCCGGCACGTCCGGCTAAGGCCTTAGAAGAAATATTAGTAATATAAACAACAGATTGTCCATCAATCTCGCAAAGGACAAAGGTCTTCGGAAGTTCCTCAGAAACGTTCCGCACAAAACCTTCTTCTTCTACAATCTTCAAAAAGTCTTTCGTGTTCTTAGACATAGAAGTGCTTTCCAAGTCTAAAATCGCAATCACGTTTTTGGTATTGACGACGGTGTCGCTGCCTAAGTGCAGATACATAACTTTTCCTCCAGTCGGACTTGAAAATCCGGCAATCTTTGCTCGTGACTGCGGTTTGCCAAGACAGTTACATACATAAAGTATGCGCCTGCCTTGGCAATCCTTGCCCCAAACAAATCTCACCAAATTTTCTGCGCCCTTGTTTGATGTAATATTTGGCGGAAAAAGGGGTAAGCCTCCCTTGTGTAAAGGGAGGGGGACCGCTTGCGGTGGAGGGATTGTTAAGTTTCATCGTCCTCCACGTCCCGCAACCGGGCGATTCGTGAATCGCCCCTACAATACCTTTCCATTTTCCACCCGGAATAATTGCGCGTCTTTGGTTAAATCAAATCCGTCCACATCGGTACAGGTAATTAAAATCTGCATATCCCGGATATGATTTAAGATAAAGGACTGGCGCTTTTTGTCCAGTTCGCTCATAATATCATCTAACAAGAGAACCGGTAAATCTCCGGTTTCCTTTTCCATCAGGGCAACCTCAGAAAGTTTTTGTACCAGAACAATGGTCTTTTGTTGCCCGGAAGAGGCAAAAAGCTTTGCTTCCTGACCGTTAATCAGATAGGTGATATCTTCCCGATGGGGACCCACCACCGATTCCCGGCAGTCCAGTTCCCGTTTGCGGGATTCTTCCAATTTTTGATAGACTTTTTCCTGCAATGCGGGAACGACTAAACCCTGATAATCGTGGATACAACAATCATAGCGGATTTCCAGGTCTTCCGCTCCGCCGGAAATTTCCTTTTGCAGGGCGGTGGCAAACTCTGTAATCTTGGCAATATATTCTGCCCGATAGGAAATAATCTCCGCCGCCTTTGCGGACAATTTTTCGTTTAAAACGTCCAACATAGCAAGGTTTGGCTTTTCCATCTTCAAAAGGGCGTTTTTGCTCTCAGTCAGTTTTTTGGCATCGGAGAGCGATGCAAAATAGCGGGGCCGGAGTTGGCTGATTAAAATATCAAGGTTTCTCCGCCGTGCTTTGGGCCCTTCTTTCACAAGGCCCAAATATTCCGGGCCAAAATATACCACCCGAAATCTTCCCATCAGTTCGCTGTTTTTTCTGATAGGAACTTCGTTCACCGTCACCGTTTTGGGGCGGTTTTTAAAAAGGTTGATTTCGGTGCGGTTGTCCCGCTCCCCGTCGAAAAAATCCAGGGAGAGAGAGGCGGCGTCTTCCCCGTGGCGAATCAGTTCCATATCCCGCCGTGCCCGATTGGCTTTGCCCATAGAAAAGAGGTAAACTGCCTCTAAAATATTGGTCTTTCCCTGGGCGTTATCTCCGTGGAGAATGTTGATGCCATCGGCAAAAGTAAGTGTTTCTTCCGCATAGTTCCGGAAGTTTCTAAGTTCCAGTTTTTTGGCTTTCATTATTCTGCTTTTAATCGAAGAGGCAAAATTAAGTAAAGGTAATCTTCTTCACCCGCACCCTTTGGCGGTACAATCACCAAAGGACTGGTAGCGCCGTTAAACTGCATCCGGATGGTTTCAGTATCCACCACGCGAAGCGCCTCTAACAGATAGCGGTTATAAAAACCGATTTCCAAAGAGGTGTTCTTGATGTCAACCGGAATGTTATCATCCACAGAACCGGCAGAGGTAGCACAAGAAATGTTGATGTTGCCGTCCTCAATCATAAACTTCACCGGACTCTTGACCAAATCGTTTAAGATAATCAAAGAGGCTCTCTGGATAGATTCGTTCATCTGTGCAGTAGGACAGGTGATTTCAATCCCTGCGTCCTTGGGAATAACGCTCTGGTAATTCATATAATTGCCCTCAATCAGGCGGGTAACCATCCGGTAGTTATCAAAGATAAAGATGGCGTGACGGCCGGTGGCGTTAATCTTTACCGGCTCTTCCCCGTCATTTAAAATCCGGGAAAGTTCGGATAAGGACTTAGCAGGAATAATCATCTTCTTTTCCTCAAAGTCGTTGGTGAGTGCCGCACGGCGGATGGCAAGACGGTATCCGTCTAAGGCAACCATGGTAAGACCGGTCTTGGCAATCTCTAAAAGACAGCCGGTTAAAATGGGGTTATTGTCGGTGGCTGCAACGGCAAAAATGGTCTTTGCAATCATCTCTTTTAATAAACCGCCGGGAAGACCGATGGAATAATCGGATTCTACAATGGGTAAATCCGGAAAGTCCGATGCAGGCATACCGGCAATCTCAAACTTAGCGGCACCGCTTTTAATCTGTGCCATATTCTTGTCATTAACCTCAATGCTTACCTGCTGTGCCGGAAGCATCCGGATAATACCGCCAAACATCTTGGCATTTAATACAACTTCACCGGGGATTTGAACGGTGGCTTCGATTTTTGCTTCAATGCCAATCTCCAAATCGTTACCAATCAAGGTAACTGTGCCGTCTGCGGCTGCCTGGATATAAATACCCTCTAAAACACTCAAACTGCTCCGCCCTGAAACCGCACGGGAAACAACCCCGACCGCTTCGCTTAACTGGGCGCAATCGCACAGGATTTTCATAGGTAAAATCCTCCTTATTTCTAAAATCGTTTCTTGAAAATTTACATAAATATATATCCTATCTTATTATAACATAACGAAAAATAATCGGCAAGAGTTTTTTGCAAAAAAATCCTACTTTTTTTCACCCAAAACACCCTCTGGGGCAAAAAAAGGGCAAAAAGAACGGAATTCGATTTTTTATGGGTGGGGACAAAGGGAAAATAAGCATCGTTAAATTTTACCCCTTTCAAGCGGTCTTGTAAGAAAAGCACAAAAAAAGGGTGTGGTGTTTACCACATCCTTTTTTGATGTTATACGTCTTCTCTGGATTCTGCGCCGATATAGGCGTCTAAAATTGCCTGATTGTCCAAAGCCTTTCCGGTGCCGTAAGCGGCGCATTCTTCCGGGTTTTCTGCGGTCACGGTTTTGATGCCGGTTTCGGTCTGGATTAACCGTTCCATTCCATAAAGCAGAGCACAACCGCCGGTTAAGACAATCCCTCTGGCGCTGATGTCTCCCACCAGTTCCGGGGGAGTTTCTTCTAAAACGTTCCGCACTTCATCTACGATGGTCATCACCGGTTCAATGAGTGCTTCGTAGATTTCATCGGAAGTGACTTGCAGGGTCTTGGGAAGACCGGAAACCAAACTTCTGCCCCGGATATCCATAGCCAATAACTTGTCCCGTTTCCGGACACAACCGAGTTTTATTTTCAGTTCTTCGGCGGTACGTTCGCCAATTAAAATGTTATACTTTTTCCGTATGTAACGGATGATGGCTTCGTCAAAGTTATCGCCGGCAATTTTTAAAGAACGGCTGAGTACAATGCCCCCCAAAGAAAGAACCGCAATATCGCTGGTGCCGCCGCCGATGTCTACCACCATACTGCCGCAAGCCTGACTTAAATCAATGCCCACGCCAAGACCTGCTGCCAAAGGTTCTTCAATCAGATGTACCCGTCTGGCACCGGCTTGCATACCGGCGTCAATCACCGCGCGTTCTTCCACCTCGGTCACGCCGCTAGGAACAGAAATGGCAACCCGGGGTTTAAATAAACTGCTGAAAAATCCCCGCCGGGTAACCCGACCCAAAAAGTAACGAAGCATCCGTTCTGTCACGGTATAATCAGAAATCACACCTTCTTTTAAAGGGCGAACCGCTAAAATGTTTTCCGGGGTGCGCCCCAACATCATCTGCGCTTCTCTGCCCACAGCCAAAAGCCGGTTGGTGTCCTTGTCCACCGCAACCACCGCCGGTTCCTTAGCAACCAAACCTCTGCCCTTGACGTAAACCAAAATAGAAGAGGTGCCTAAATCTATGCCAATGTCTTGCCCAAACATAATAAAACTCCTTATATCAATATTACAAAAGTGTTACAAATTGATTACAAAACCATTTTACACTATTTTTAAAAACCTGTCAATGGATTCGACAAGAATTTCCTAAAAAAGTTTTTCGCTTTGGTTTCCAATATATTACAGTTCTTATATGTAGTTGACAATAGGTAGAAAACCGTGCTATAATTTATTGAATAATCGTAAGATAGGGAAAGTGTGCCCAAAATTCGGCAGGGAGGGAAAGGGAAATGTATCAAAAATTTGGAAAGAGAACCATCGGGTTTATTTTGGCATTATTAGGGATAATTGTTCTTTCGCCTGTGTATATAGGATTGGCGCTGGCGGTTCGGTTGGATTCGCCGGGACCGGTGTTTTTCCGGCAAAAGCGGGTCAAAGAAGGAAAAGCCCATTTTGATATTTTAAAGTTTCGTACCATGCGGATTGATACCCCAAGCAATGTACCTACCCATCTTTTGGAAAACCCTGATTTTTACATAACCCGGGTAGGGAAGTTTTTGCGGAAGTATTCTTTGGATGAATTGCCCCAGATTTTTAATATTCTAAAAGGGGATATGGCAATCATCGGCCCCAGACCGGCGCTTTGGAATCAGGAGGATTTGATTGCGGAGCGGGATAAGTACGGCGCCAATGACATCAAACCGGGACTGACCGGCCTTGCCCAGATTCGTGGTCGGGATGAACTTCCTATTGATGTAAAAGCCGGTTTTGATGGCGAATATGTGGAAAAGATGAGTTTTTGGTTTGATGTGAAGATGTTCTTTGGCACTATTTTAAGTGTGTTAAAGCATGATGGGGTAATAGAAGGTGGGACAGGAACCTTAGAAGAACAGGAGAAGGAGTTGGCAAACCTGTGAAAAAAATTCTGATTACCGGAGCAAACAGTTATATCGGGACAAGGTTTGAAGTATATATGAAAAAGTTTCCCGACTACCAAATCGATACGGTGGATATGGTTGATGGCAGTTGGCGGGAAAAGGACTTTTCCGGCTATGACGTGGTCTTCCACGTGGCAGGTCTTGCTCATGCAAACCCCAGCCCCCAAATGCGGGAAAAGTACTATCAGGTGAACACAAATCTTGCCATAGAGACGGCAAAACACGCCAAAGATTGCGGGGTAAAACAGTTTGTTTTTATGTCCAGCATCATTGCTTATGGCAGAAAAAATACCTATATTGACGAAAACACCATTCCTGAGCCGGAAAATTTTTATGGTGACAGTAAATTACAGGCAGACAAAGGTTTGCAGGAATTAAACGGCGAGGGTTTTCGGGTAGTCAGCGTCCGTCCCCCTATGATTTACGGGAAAGATTCCAAGGGCAACTATCCAAGACTTTCTAAATTAGCCCGGAAACTTCCGGTTTTCCCCAAAGTAAAAAATCGGCGCAGTATGCTCCATGTGGATAACCTTTGTGCATTTATTCGTCAGGCAATAGAGGAAGAAAAAGCGGGTATCTTTTATCCTCAGAATGCTGAATATGTGAGCACTTCTGCCTTAGTGAAAGAAATTGCCGCCGTTCACGGGAAAAAGATTTGGTTGATTCCTGGTTTTTCCGGAATATTAAGATTTTTGGCAAAGAAGAATACAACATTTAACAAATTATTTGGAGATTTGGTTTATGCAAAGGAACTGTCCGGAGACTTTTCTTATTGTGTTTGTGGTTTTAAGGAGAGCATTGCCCGAACAGAGGTATAGTTTATGAAGATTTTAATTGTGACGCAATATTTTTATCCTGAAACCTTTCGGGTCAATAACCTTTGTGCAGAATTGGTTTCCCGGGGGCATCAGGTAGAGGTGCTTACCGGCTATCCCCAGTATCCCCAAGGGAAAATCTATGACGGATATGGCTTTTCCATTCCCTATGAAAAAGAGTGGAACGGGGCAAAAATTCACAGAGTGAAGATGCGCCCCCGGGGAAAGACGCCCTTTGGCCTTTTATGGAATTGTTATAGTTTTGTGCGGGAAGGAAACCGGTGGGTGAAAAAGTGCCGGGAAAAATTTGATGCTATCTATGTCTTTGAGGTATCCCCTGTGACGGTAGGGTTACCGGCACTTACCTATAAAAAAAGTCGGATCGT
>JAZPYU010000015.1:0-2409 GCA_045544295.1 Ructibacterium sp.
CAAAGAAAAACAAAGAAAAATGGTGCACCTTCGCAACGGGATATGAAACAGATTGTAAAAGAGTATACCGATGCGGTAGACAATAAGGTTTTGGAATTTGCAAAATCTGCCCGGCAAAATAAGAGCGATAATACCTCTAAGTTGACCCTAAGCGGTGTGAGTGATAAGGCGGTAAATGATATAAAAAATCTTACTGGTATTGACGTAACCGGATACAAGCACAGCCTGAAGGCAAATACTATTCGTCATATTGATAAAGATCATGGAGTGTATGGTGAAACGGATAGTTCTATGGCAGATGACCGAGATTTGGCGAGAATACAGTATGTTTTAGATAATTATGATAGTGTAGAAGTGTTGCCAGATTTGAGTGCAGAATATAGAACAAAAACCCAAGAAATGGCTCCGATGATAAAGTTTAAAAAAAGGGTAAATGGATCTTATTATGTTGTAGAGGCTGTTCCTGATACTAAGAGGCAAGAACTTCCTGTCGTTTCTGTGTATAAAAATAAAGCGGTAGAGCAGCAGACGGTAGATGTACAAGCCCCTACCTCGAACGTCCAAAACGCTTCTCCTGATACCACTTTATCTGGTAACAATATACCACAAAATAGCGGTGCTGTCAATGGTACGCCTATTTTGAAGAGGGTAGAGGAACTCTCCAAGAGTGGACAGGCTATTACCATAGAGGAAGCAAAACAGGCATCCGGATATGGTGATTATGGGGCGAAGATGCTTTTGGAGACTGTAAACAATACAGAAGGTGCAACCTTTGGCGCGGTGAACGATGCTATGCGGAATGCTTATCTTGCAGGTATGACGGGTGTAGATGGCAAGAAAGTTAATTTTGTGACCGACTTGCAACGGGATGCCTTTACTGCAGGAAAGAAAGATGCAGAGATGAACCGGCTGATTGCGGAAGAAAAAGCGGGATATGCTACGGTTTATGGAGAGGAAAGCGGATTTATTCCTAATGATTATTCTAAAAACGTTGCTCCACAAATGGTCAATGCATTAAATATTGTTGCCAAGAACCTTGGCTTAAAAGTGATGTTTGAGGATAGAATTGTTGTCAAGGGGTCAGAGGCTAACGCAAAAATGGGTGATGATGGTATATTCCGGATTTCTGCAACATCTTCCCAACCGCTCTATGAGTTGATTATCCATGAACCGTTCCACCGGATGCGGCAGTTTGCTACCAAAGAATATTATGATGCCCTTAACTTTGCGGTGCAACACGCTGAGCAATTAGGAATACGTTTGGAGCAAGATAACAGCCGTGGAACGGCGTTTGAGGCATTAACCAATTTGTATGAGGGCAAAGGATTAAGTCACAGCGAGGCACAGATTTTAGATGAAATCGGTGCAAGATTCTATCAAAAGATTATGTCCAATGATGCGGATGCCATTGACTTTATCAACAAGATGAATCAAAATGAGGATACCCGAACCGCTCTGCAGAAGTTCTTTGATGCAGTAAAGGAATTGATTGCCAAGTTAAAGAAGGTATATCAGCGGTTGATGAAGCAGGGCGAATATGAGATTGCTAAGGAATTGGGTTTGACTATTCAAGAACTGGAACAGGCAAAAAATCTCTATACAGAGGCTTATAAGGCGACAGCAAAAGCCGTTGCGGAACAGACTGCAAAGCAAAAGTCAGGATCGAATCAGACACAAAAAAACACCGACATAGACGGCGGTGGGAATTTTTCGTTTAAGGAATCTTTTGGTAAGCAATTGGAAGATTGGCGAAAAGGAAATGGCAAGGCTTATGGTTCGTACAATGGTAAGTACTTTGAATTGGGAACTACGCCAGATGTTCTTGTTAAGCATGGCGCACCGGAAGGTGAAGTTATAATGTTCGAGGACTGCTTGACAAAAATTGCGGGGTTGAAGCATTCTATCGGTTTGGATGAAATTGCCAAAATGCCAACACAATTAAATGACCCTATACTGCTGTTCAAAGGAAGTCACGAGAACAGTTTTGTTGCTCTAACAGAAGTTAAAGCAAAAAATGGACATGATGTAATTGTTGCTATACATATTAATAAAAGATTGGGTCGCTCTGTTATAAATAAAATAGCAAGCGTTTACAGTAAAACAGATGATTACGGTAACAATAAAATTAAAAACTATGTTATGGCACAAATTTCTGCAGGTAACCTTTTGGATGCAAGTGCGAAAAAAGCACCTATATGGTTTACGGCTTCGGGGCTCCAATTGCCCCATGCGGTTCAAACCATTATAGATGCTAATAATAGTATACTACAAACTACCGAAAATAGTCAAGAAAATTTTGGGGAACATTCTGATGATGCTACTGAAAATAATCTTGCAATGAATCCCACAAAAGGGTATAATGATAGTGAAAGTTATTCTCTTAAAGATGAATGGCACACGGATTTAACA
>JAZPYU010000016.1:0-1627 GCA_045544295.1 Ructibacterium sp.
ATTACAAAAGATAATGTTACCATGCAGATTGATACGGTGGTGTATTTTCAAATTACCGACCCGAAGTTATACACCTACGGTGTTGATATGCCTATGTCCGCCATTGAAAATTTAACTGCAACCACGTTGCGGAATATCATTGGTGATATGGAACTGGATGAGAGTTTAACCTCCCGTGATGTGATCAATACCCAGATGAGAGCGATCTTAGATGAAGCCACCGATCCTTGGGGTATTAAAGTAAATCGTGTAGAGTTAAAAAATATTATCCCGCCTTCCGGTATCCGGGAAGCCATGGAAAAACAAATGAAAGCAGAACGGGAACGCCGTGAAGCAATACTGCGGGCTGAGGGTGAGAAAAAGTCTGCGGTCTTGGTTGCAGAAGGTGAAAAGGAATCCCGTATTTTACAAGCAGAGGCAGAAAAACAGTCTCAAATCTTACAGGCAGAGGCAGAAAAGGAAGCGGCAATCCGCATTGCAGAAGGTGAAGCACAGGCTATTTTAGAAGTGCAAAAGGCTACTGCGGAAGGACTTCGGATGCTTAATGAAGCCAACCCCACTGAAAAGGTAGTTGCTATCAAGAGTTTAGAGGCTTTTGCCAAGGCGGCAGATGGCAAGGCGACCAAAATTATCATCCCGTCAGAAATTCAAGGTCTTGCGGGCTTGGTTACCAGCATCAAAGAACTTGCTGACGATATCAAAGAATAAAACTGTCATAATCCGGGAGGGGGGATGCCCCTCCTGGTTTTTGCGAGGCTATACCTCGCTACATACGATGGATAAGAAAAATTTAGGAGGAGTACATTTATGTCAGGACATTCCAAATGGGCAACAATTAAAAGAAAGAAAGGCGCTATTGACGCAAAGCGTGGGAAGATTTTTACCAAAATAGGCAGAGAGATTATGGTTGCGGTTAAGGAGGGTGGTCCGGATCCGGATTCTAACTCCAAACTTCGTGATGTTATCGCTAAGGCAAAAGCAAACAATATGCCTAACGATAATATTACCAGAAGCATCAAGAAGGCTTCCGGTGAAGGTAGTACCAGTGAATATTTTGAAATGGTCTATGAGGGCTATGGTCCCAGTGGTATCGCTGTTATTGTAGAAACCTTAACCGATAACAAAAATAGAACTGCCGGTGATTTACGTCATTACTTTGATAAAAACGGTGGTAACCTTGGTCAGAACGGTTGCGTAAGTTTTATGTTTGATCGTAAGGGTCTTATCGTGATTGAAAAGGCCGATGGTATTGATGAAGATACCTTGATGATGGATGCTTTGGAGGCAGGCGCAGATGACTTTAATGTAGAAGATGAGTGCTATGAAGTTTTAACCGCCGTGGAAAATTTCAGCGCTGTCCGTGAAGCATTAGAGCAAGGCGGTTATACCTTTGCGCAGGCGGAAATTAACTATATTCCTCAAACCACCACTGTGTTGGCTGATCCGGATGCAGTAACTAAGATGGAGAAATTGATTGATATGCTGGAAGAGAACGATGATGTTCAAAACGTGTATCATACATGGGAAATGCCTGACGAAGAATAGGCAATAAAAAAAGACCCATCGGGTCTTTTTTTATTGCTTAATATTAAGTTTTTGCGATAACTTCCTATTGTATTTAGGGAAT
>JAZPYU010000017.1:0-15979 GCA_045544295.1 Ructibacterium sp.
GACACTTTTGGGGTGCATATCATATGCGGGGGGATATTTATTATATATGAAAAATATTAAGGTTTAGCATTTTTGCTTTACCCTACCTTTTTGCAGTCTGGACTTTTTTGCATCGCCTTTTCACATAATGGGGTGGCTTTCATAGGATAAAACGAGAGGAGGATTATGATGAATTCCTGTGAGTTAACCACGGCAATTACAGCGGTCGCCAACGGACTTGCCTGCAATAAAAGTGTAAGTGAAATCACGCTTCTTGCCGCAATTTTGGTACAACTGGGCGATACCCTTGCTACCATCGCTACCCAAAGGGCATTTTGCGAGGAAAGGAGGGAAGAAATAACAAATAGATAATTGCTTTTTTCTATGAATTATGATACAATGATTTCAACAAAGTTGAAATCATTAACTAAGTTTGCCTTTGGCAAGTGAAGTTATCTTCGATAGTGAAGTTATCTTCGATAGTGAAGTTTACATTGTAAGTGAAGTTCTGCCTTGCGGCAGAGCGGCAAACTTAACTTCACTTTTGTGAAAACAAAAACTTCACTGCGCATGCAACTTCACTTTGAACTTTTAGTTTAAAACTTCACCAAACATACAAGGAGACCAGATTTATGAAAGACTTGGAACTTTGTACAAGGGCAAAAGAACTTGCACTAAAAATCATATCAGTTTGCGATACTATTGATTCGAAGAAAGGCAGAGGCGTTTTGATAAATCAAATCATTCGGAGTTCAACATCGATTGGTGCAAATATACACGAAGCAAATTACGCAGCAAGTAAAGCTGATTTTATAAACAAGTTTCATATTGCTTTAAAAGAATGTGCAGAAACTGAGTATTGGATTGAAATGCTTGTTGGCTCAAACTGCATAACAGAAGCAGTTTCAAAGGGACTATTGAATGAATGTGGTGTTATCAGGCGGATGCTTGTAAAGTCGGTAAATACTGCAAAAGAAAAGCAAAGCAAAGGTGATTAAATAGTGGCATCTTTCCTGTCACTCAATTCATTGATTAAACGATATGATAATAAAAAAAGAGGGAAAGGATATGGCGGTAGAGTGGACGACGGAACAACTTGCGGCCATTGAGACCAAAGGCAGTAATATTTTAGTGGCGGCAGCGGCGGGTAGCGGTAAAACAGCGGTTTTAGTAGAACGTATCATCCGCAGAATCTGTAATCCTGACGATCCGGCATCCGCGGACCGTTTGTTGGTGTTGACCTTTACGGAGGCAGCCGCCAGTGAAATGAAACGGAAAATTGCCATCGCAATGGAGGAAAAACTCCGCTTAGAACCGGACAACCAATGGCTACGTGACCAGAGCCTTTTGATTCCCTCTGCACATATTTCTACGGTACATGCTTTTTGCAAGACCATATTACAAAATAATATTCATCATACTTCCCTGCCGGCAGACTTTACCCTGATTGATGATAACGAGAATGCGATTTTGCGCAATCAGGCGTTGGAACGGGTTTTGGAGCGGTATTATCGGCGGATTGACCAAAAAGAGGCTTTTAGGGATTTGGCCGTGGGATATGGCGGCACCAAGAATGATGAAAATTTGCGTACCACCATTTTAAAACTTCATAACTTTGTCCGTAGCCTTGCTTACCCCAAACGTTGGATTCGTGATGCTTCCCGCTATTATCAGGATGTACGGGAAACCGGTAAGATCAGTGATGGACCCTGGGCAGAGTTATTAAAAGCAATCTGTGATTTGTTGATTGCAGAGATGCACGATGGTTTAGAAAAAATCTGGCATCTGGTAGAGGCAGAAGTGCCCTCGGACCATAAGTATTTTGCCTATTACCAAACCTTGCTTAATGATTTTGAATCTCATTTTCATAAGGTACTTAAAGATGAGGCAGGACTGACCGAAACCGTTCAGATATCGGCGTCCTTTGAAATACCCAGAGTACCGGTAAAAACCGGATTGGAAGATAGTCTTGTGAATCGGATTAACAGTGTCAAAAAGGTTTTGGTCGTTGATATTTTAAAAGAATTAAAAGGATATATAGCGGATTTAGAACCGGAACGGTTCCGGCGTGTTGCCCTTTGTAGTCCCCGTATCCAGACTTTAAAACAGTTGGTGCGGCAGACAGAACGGCTTCATCAAAGTTTAAAGCGGGAGCGTTCTGTCTTGGATTTTGGTGATTTGGAGCACGAAATGCTCCATCTTTTAGAAGATGAGAAGGGAAACCCCACCCCGGTGGCAAGAACTTTACAAAGGCGGTTTGTGGAAATTTTGGTGGATGAATATCAGGACACCAATAACATTCAGGAAACCATCTTTCGCTTACTATCCCGGGATGAAAAAAATATCTTTATGGTAGGCGACTTAAAACAGAGTATTTATCGGTTCAGAAACGCCAATCCCTCTATTTTTGCAGATAAATATCAAAAGTATTTAAATGGTGACGGTGGCGTATGTATCCGGCTTTTTAAGAATTTCCGTAGCCGTGGCGAAGTGGTAGACAGCGTCAATGGGATTTTTTCATCACTGATGAGGGTGGGTACTGGCGGTGTGGATTATACCCAGGAAGAATACCTGATTCCCGGTGCTGATTATCCGGAAACAGAGAGCGACTATACCTGCGAACTGTTGCTGACCGATATGCGGGGAAAAAAAGAGTTTGCAGAAGAAATCTCCTCTGTTACGGCGGAGGCAAAAACCATTGCAGAGCGAATTCGCAAAATGGTGGATGAACGGGAACTTCTTGTGAAAGACGGTCAAACCGGAAATCCAAGACCGGTCCGTTTGGGGGATATCTGTATTCTGGTTCGGAATAAGAGCCGGGTGCCGGAACTTTCCCGGGTGCTTTCTTCCTATGACATTCCTACTATCAGCGAAGTGGGACAGAAGTATCTGGATTCTTTGGAAGTCATGACGGTCCTAAACTTTTTGCAAATTATTGACAACCCCCATCAGGATATTCCCCTTTTGGCGGTGCTTCGGTCTGCTATTTTTCGGTTCAGTCCGGAGGAATTGGCAGAAATCCGTCTCTGTGGTAAAGGTGATTTCTATACCGTTTTGCAAAAGTCTGCACAAAGCGGTAACCAAAAAGCGGCGATGTTTTTATCTGTTTTAGAGCAACTCAGAAAGGATGCGGTACATCAAGGGGTAGACCAGTTAATCTGGCAGATTTGCCATAACCTTCACTATATGAATTTGGTAGGAGCCATGCCGGGTGGACGAGTTCGGCAAGGGAACCTGAATCTTTTATATGAACGGGGTGCGGAATTTGAACAAGGTTCCCTGCGTGGACTTTTCCGCTTTATGGAATATGTTGAAAGTCTGCGAAGCAACCATGCCGATATCAAAGGAGCGCAATCTTTTTCTGATGTAGAAAACACCGTTTCCATTATGACCATCCATAAATCCAAGGGTCTGGAATTCCCGGTGGTTCTCCTTTGTTTTATGGATAGCGAATTTAACGAAAGAGATACCTCTTCGGCCATTATCTGGCAAGAAGAGGCGGGGATTGCGATGGATTATGTGGATGCCAAACTGCGTATCCGTTATCCCAGTATTGTAAAACAAATGACAAAAGACATCATCATCCAGGAATCCCGTGCAGAAGAGATGCGACTTTTCTACGTGGCGCTGACCCGTGCCAAAGAAAAGTTGATTTTTTCCACTACCATAGGAACCCGGTATGATAGTTGGAAAAAGGCAATTCCTATCCATAATCTTCCTTTGTCTGTGGGAATCATTCGTCGGCAAAAGAGTATGCGGGACTGGTTGCTTGGTTGTTTGCTTTCTCATCCGGAGGGAACCTGTCTTAGACGGATAGCAGAATATGAATACGTCATGCCCAATCAGAATATGGGCTTTCCCATAAAAATTAGTTTGATAGACCCGGAAGATGAATGGGAAGAAAATAAGGTAATTGCAAGAGAAGAAATGACTAGCGCTGAACCTGTAAAAATCGGGCCGGATGTGACAGAACGGATGGAATATGTATATCCCCAAAGAGCATTAGGGGAAATACCGGTAAAGATGTCTGTCAGCGAGTTAAAGCGCAGAACTATACCGGAGGAAGAATACTTGCCCAGTATTCTTCCGGTCCGTCAGGCCATATTGACGGAACAGACTTCCATTGGCGGTGCAGAACGGGGTACCATTACCCACTATGTGATGCAGCATTTAGATTTTCACAGAACCAAGACCGTAGAAGAAGTTGATGTCCAACTGCAAGAAATGATAGAAAAAGGTCTTATCAGTAACCGGCAACGGTCTGCCATTGTTCCGGAAGAAATTTGTTCCTTTTTCCGGCAACCGTTGGGTCAGCGTTTAAAGAATGCTAAGAAGGTAGAACGGGAATTTGATTTTTATATGGAAATCCCCGCAGCGTATATCAATGAAAATCTTAGCGGGGAAGAGGCTGCGGAAAAAGTATTGTTGCAGGGTGTTGCGGACTGTTTCTTCTATGAAGAAGACGGGGTTGTTTTGGTGGATTATAAGACAGACCGGATTGCTCCGGAAAATGCAGAAGAGAGAGCAAAGTTATATCGGGACCAGATAGAATATTATTCCAAGGGTCTTACCGATGTACTGAACTGTCCTGTCAAAGAGAGATATCTGTATTTTCTTTACTGCAACAAGGCGGTAAAAATGTAAGAAAGGGTGGGTAATATGAAAGGCTTGATTTTTTCTATTACAGCAGGGCAAGGGCATAATCAAACTGCAAAGGTTATGGCAGAAGCCTTAGAAAAAAACGGTATTTCCTGCAAGTATATGGATGTTTATGAGTACATCCACCCAAGGCTTTCGGAATCTGTTTCCAAGATTTATTTAATGTCCACCAAGAATGTGCCTAAGATTTATGGTGGTGGGTATCGGATGTTGGAAAAAAAGGATCCCGGTAACGGAAAAGTTATGCCCAAACTTACCAACATTTTGTTGGCGAAAAAACTACTGAAATTATTAAAGGCGGAAGAACCGGACTTTATCATCTGTACCCATGTGTTTGCCGCCTTGTTGGTAACCTACCTGAAAGAACTGATGAATCCGGAAATCCGCACCATCGGTATTGTAACGGATTTTACCATCCATCCCTTTTGGGAGGACACCTGCCTTGATGATTATGTAATTGCCAGTGATTTGCTCATTCATCAAGGGTTGCAGAAAGGAATTCCGGAAGAAAAATTTCTACCCTTTGGGATACCCATTGCCCCCAAGTTTGCCGATAAAAAAGGGAAAAAAGAAGCATGCAAGGAATTAGGTATCCCGGTGGAGAAGACCCTATTGGTTATGAGCGGAAGTATGGGGTTTGGAAATATCTTAGAGGAAATCAAGGAACTGGATGCTTTGGATTTGGATTTCCAAATTATTACCATATGCGGTAACAACAAAAAATTAAAAGAAAAGATAGACCGGATGAAATTAAAGAAACCCCTTTATAACTACGGTTATGTGGATAACGTGGATGTGTTTATGGATGCGGCAGATTGTATTGTGACCAAGCCGGGAGGTCTTACCACCAGTGAAGCCTTGGCAAAAGGCCTTCCGATGTTGATGAATAATCCGGTTCCCGGTCAGGAAGACCGTAATGTGGAGTTTTTGTTAAATGCCGGCGCAGCGGTAAAAATCAGCAAAACCTTCCCGCTGGAAGAAGCGGTTTATCAGTTGTTTTCCAGCCAGGCGCGTCTGGATGCGCTGAATTCTGCCATTGGTGTTTTGCAAAAGCCAAATTCAACTATGGATTTGGTAAAATATATTCTCTCAGTCAAAGCGAGAAGATAATATCATATTTAGAAAAAAAGTTTTATATTATTTGTCAAAAACAATTGCAGAAAATGAATTTTTATTTTATAATAAAGGATAAGCCCATAAAATTCCAAAGAAAGGATTTGAGACAATGAAAAAAATAATTGCAATGATAATAGTGCTCTCTGTTTTACTTACTATGATAGGTGCTTTGCCTATGACTGCATCTGCGGCAGAGTGGCACACAGATTGGGGTACGGAGAATCAAGTTTTATCAAACGGCGATGTTGTAACCTTGATAGGGGAAGGCGCCAGTATTTATCGCGAAAGCCCCACAGATGTGAAAGAAAAATTTGATATTTCTTTTTCCATAAAGACCAATGCATACGGCAATGCCAATGTTGAGATTTTCAGTGGCACAAATCGTGCTTCTATGACACTTTTTGCGGATAAAATCACAATGACGGCAACTACATCGACCACTTTCCATTACAATGTGGGTTACACTCGTCATGATTATCGCATCATTGCAGAAGGCGGAACCGGTTCTTTGTTTATAGACGGAGTTTTTGCGGAGGGATTTTCCCTGGATAGCAACACGAATACCGCTAAGGTGCAGTTCTCGATTCAGGGATCCGGTGCCCAAAACGGAGAAATGGAGGTTTCCAATGTGGAAATTCATCCTTTGCCGGTGAAGGCCAAAGGTAATAACTTTGTGGATGAATTCCAAAAAGATGGTGATCCTAAGGACAATAACTGGGGGAGTGCCGGTGAAGGCTTTTGGGTGGCTAAGGATGGTATTATGACCGGTTATGATGACCAAGACGAGATAAGATTTTGCCAAAAATTTGTTAGTATTCAGCCCAATCAAGACTTTGTGACGGAAGTGAAGTTTAAGGTAGAACATTTTGGCGGAAATCGCTCTATTAAATGGTATTGGGGGAGCATTTATAGCATTGATATGCGTATTTATGAGGACTATCTCACATTCAACACCAGGGATGGTTCTTTGACCAGTGATCCCATCAGCATCGCTGATGGGGATTGGCATATTTTGCGGATTGAGGTCTATCATTTTGGGCGCCGTGCAACTGCATATATGGATGATGTGGCAGTTGCGGACTTTGCCATTGCATCCGGCAATGCTCATGGCGATGAGATCTATGTTTTTGTCAATGGCGCGGGGGGCAATCCTTCTTCTTTGAGTTTTGATTATTTTAAGTATACCGAGAAACCCTGTCAGGTAAAGGTATGGCAACCTTATGACGGAGCTATCTATCAGGAAGGTCAGGATATTGTGTTATCGGCAATGCGCAATGTGGATGTAAGTGAAAGCGATTGGGGGACCACCTATACCCATAAGATGGAGTTTAAAATGAATGGTCAAACCGTGGCAACCGGAACCACAAGCGACAATATCAACTACAAAGCAACCCTTTCTAATCTTCCTGTTGGTGCCTATACCCTGACTGCGGAGTACACACACACAAAAAGACCTTATTTGGGATCTGCTACCACTACTTCCTATGTCAGCAGTGCAATAAACTTCAAAGTGGTTCCCGGTATTGCCGGGGAATTGGTGACAGAAACCAAGGAAAACGGAGATGTTTTGGTATCTTTGCCGGTGACCAATCAGGGAACCAGCCAGATTGCAAAGGTTGTTTATCAGTTGGATGGTAATGGGGTAGCAGAAAGTGGGAGGTATCCTTATTCTGCAAGGGTAAAAGATTTGGCACCGGGCAGTCATATGCTGGTGGCAACTTGCTATAACCAGACCGGAATTGCATTATCTAAATTCTCTGCCGAAGTATCCGGGGAATTAAGCCAGGAAACTTCGACTTCCGGCCATTTTGCCAACGAAGTTTCTTATGATATTGTTGGCAGCACAGGTATAGCAGAGTTGAATTTGCGAAACGGCAATCATCAACTTTGGTTGCAACATACTCCTAACGAAATTTTCTATCATACCGATACCGGAATGGAAAAATACGCCATAAATGGTGCCGGTTCCTACACCATTTTAACCGATGGACCGGTGGCAGATATTTATCGGAACGGACAATTCCTGCTTTCTTACTTTATGCCTCAGGCGGAAATTAACAAACGTTGTTTCTATGAAAATGGTCTGTCCATCCAGAACTATCAAATTTCTGTCCCCAAAGAGAAAAAGAGTTATTTTGTAAAACGAGATGTGAAAGACCAAGGGAAGGTTTATGAGATTGCGGACATTCCCTATTACTATAATCTTGACTTTGTTGCAAAGAAAAGAGATACAATTAATCTTACTGTCAATGACGGATATTATCATAATGATATTACCTTGGAAAATGGCAAGTTTTATGCTTGGGTGACCGACCAGAACCGTTCAGACCCGTACAAGGCAGAACTTTGCTCCCCGGTAGATACTGAGGAAGACGTATACTATCGTGCTGAGGTTTCCGCAGGTCTTTGCCGACTTTACGGCAACGGCAGATGGCTGACTTCCTACCGGATTATGCATACTTCCGGCAAGGATAGTGTAAAGGTGAATGTAACCGGTGGTGATGGATTAAAGTATCTGGCTGTTTCTGATAATCAAGATTTACATCTGTTCTATGATACCTTCCAAAAGAAAGGGGAACTCTCTTCGGTTGACTTCTGGCAGAGCAAATCTATGAGCATTGAGGAATCTAACGTAGGCGCTTTGAGTTTTAACGGGTCAGCCTTAGAAAATGCCATTATAGAACTTAACGCTATGCCGGGCAATGTAGAGTTTTCTTCTAAAGTAGCGTTGGAAAGTTGTACCGGCGGTTTTTGGTTGCTCTTTAATCATAGCATCAGCAACACTTATACCAAGGTGGGTTATAACGTTGCCAACGGCCAATACGAAGTGGTAGAGGTACAGGAGATTTACCATGCAAAAGAAAAGACAACGGAATTAGTTGAAGAAACAATTGCGGTGAAAAAGGTTGACTCTCCTTTTAACCAAGAAGTGTCTTTGAATTTAAAAACTGAAAAAACAAAAGATGGTAAGAATATGACTTTTTGGGCGAATGAGGAGAAAATCTTCTCTCTGGATACTGTATCGGAACGTTATGGCAATATAGGATTTGTAGTGAGCAAAGCCCGTGGCCAAATTAACGAGGTTTCCTATCGGGGCGATGCCAAGGTAGTTTATGGTGTGCAGAATGAGCCGTGGCGTGATAAGACTTCTGGTACCGATTTGATTGAAGTAGGTAATAAACTGGTGATGGCATCGGATGGTAAGCGTGCGGTTTCCACCGATGGCGGTAAAACCTGGAAGGAGGAAGACCGAAAAGATGGGGACTCCAGTTCTGTAGAAACTTTAAGTAGCGGTAAAATCCTTAGCGTCCGTCGGGAAGTGGTACAGCAAGCAGTAACAGAAAAAGATGAAAGTGGTAAGGATGTAATCGTAGAACCGGCGTTATATCAGCACATTAGTTATATTTCTGAGGATAATGGTGAGACGTGGACCAGACAGGGTCCGGTTCAAACAGAGCCGGCATTGGAGTATCGCCTTACCATGCCTAACCGTGTTACCCAAGGTGCTTCCGGCAGAATCTATTTTGCATCCTGTGAGAATAATGATGAAACCGCCGGGGACACCGTGATTTACTATTCTGATAATGAAGGATGGACATGGACGGCAAGTGAGACCCGGATGGATGCTAAGGAAATTGGTTTTTGTGTTCAAGAGGTTGTCTGTCTGGATATGAAAGTTGAAGGAACAGATGATTATGAAGCCCGTGCTTATTTTAGAAATGACTTAGGCTATATTCATTACTTCATCTCTAAGGACAAAGGCGTTACTTGGGACCTAAATACCCCTTATAAAACACCGTTTTACTCTGCTCTTAACTGCTTCAATGTACAGCGGGATCCTTATGATACCACCGGTAAAACCCTCTTTGCGGCATGGGGTTATGACAACCCCAATTTGGCGGCAGTTCCTCAATATCCCAGAACTCGTTGGGCGGTGGCAAGAAGTACCGACGGCGGAGAAACTTGGGAATATATCGGCACGGTGCACGAAAACAGCGATACAGGCTTTGCTATGATGAATTTAAGCATCAATGTGGGCAAAGACTATATTGTTCTTTCTGCTATGTCAAGAGATATGATTATTGATGGTAGCACAGATGGTAAGTGGTATCAAAGAAAAGTTACTCTGCCTAAAAACCAAAAAGGTAGTAAACGTTTTGACCAAGTGCATATGCAGAAACATTCTTCCATTATGGCGGCACAAATGTTACCGGATGCCAAAGTGGAACGGATATTGCTGGTTCATCCGGCTAGTGGTTCTGCCATGGTGCAGGGTAGCCGGATTGAAAATGCTTCTTACGACGGTTATCTTGCCTTGGATTGTGCGGCAGCCTTTGTAGGGGCAACCGTATCAGCGGGAAGTAATGGCGCTATGGTTCTTACCTGCGGCAGTTCTCCCATTACCATTTCGGCATCGGATTTGACAGAGAAGGATGGCAAAAAATACGTAAAAATCAACACTTTTGCATCCACCTATCAACTGAATGTAATAGAAATGGATGGGGTGCAAATCATCAGCCCTTATGATGTTTTTTCCGAGAATCAGAAAAAGGGTATTGCGGCAAGTATTAACTTATAAAAATCATTATCGCAAGGCTTTTTGCCTTGCGATAATTTTTTTCTGATATCTTGCAAAATCAATGGGAATATGGTAAAATGAGTTTGCAAAGCAAACTCAATGAATTGCCTTACGGCATGAATTGAACCTTGCGGCTCATGAATTGCACTTCGTGCATTAAAAAGGCAATTCAATTCATGGAGCGATAGCGAGAATTCATAGCAACGAAGTTGTCAATTCATTAAAATTGGTGGCATCTAAGTCCTACACTAATTCATAATAAAAAAGAAAAGTTTCGTGAAAAACCAAGGAGAAAATCAAGGAGAGGGTAACAATGAAACTGACAAAAGTAAAAGAACTTTTAGAAGCAAAAATCCATACCGGAGAAGATTTGCTGGAAGAGATGGAAGTACAGGGCGCCTTTGGCAGTGACCTGATGAGTGATGTGCTGGCATTTGTGCAGAAAGAGGGGTTGCTTCTTACCGGTTTGCAGAATTCCCAAGTGGTACGTACTGCCGAGATGATGGATATGCAGGCGGTGGTATTTGTTCGGGGAAAGGAGCCGGATGCTGAGATGATTCGGGTTGCGGAAATGATGGATATTGTGCTTCTCAGCACGGAATATACAATGTTTCAATCCTGTGGTATTTTATACCAAAACGGTTTGTGTGCAGGAGGAAAGGCAGGAGAGAACCTTGGGTAATGGAATGAAACTGACCTATCCGGTAGATGGCAATGACTTTACCCGTGCCGGAGAAATTTCCAGCAAGGTAAAAAAACAGTTGAAGCAACTGGGTTTCCCGCCGGAAGTGATTCGTCGTGTTGCCATTATTATGTATGAGGCGGAAATCAATATGGTAATTCATGCCAACGGCGGTGAAATCAACGTAGAGATTACGCCGGAACAAATCCGTCTTGTCTTTTCTGATAGAGGTCCCGGAATTCCCGATATCCAGAAAGCTATGCAGGAAGGGTTCTCCACCGCCAGTCATGAAGTCCGGGAACTGGGCTTTGGCGCCGGGATGGGGCTTCCCAATATGAAAAAGAATTCCGATGCAATGAAGATTGACACCGAAATCGGTGTTGGAACCACCATTGACCTAATTGTAAAAATTTAGTTTGTGGGGAGGCAGGACGTTATGGAACAGTGTTACTGGCATTCCGTTACCTTAGACAGGGAAGCATGCAGAGGTTGTACTAATTGTTTGAAGCAATGTCCAACCCAAGCAATTCGGGTGCAAAATGGAAAAGCAAAAATTTTAAAAGAACGTTGTATCGACTGCGGCGAGTGTATTCGGGTTTGCCCTTATCACGCCAAGCAGGCGGTGACCGATAAATTATCTTGCTTAGAAAATTATGCCTACAGCGTTGCGTTGGTGGCACCGGCTTTTTACGGCCAATTTTCTAAAACAGAGGATTGCGATTTAATTCTCACGGCACTTTTGAAATTAGGATTTGATGATGTCTACGAGGTAGCAAGAGGTGCCCAGGAAATCAGTATGGCAACCCGGGAACTGCTGAAAGGTCAGGAACTGATGAAGCCTGCCATTTCCTCGGCATGCCCGGCGGTGAGCCGACTGATTGCAGTGCGATTTCCTAACTTGATTAACCATATTATTCCTCTTCGTTCGCCTATGGAACTATCTGCGGAGGCGGCAAGATGTGAGGCAATAGAAAAGACCGGACTCAAGCCGGAAGAAATCGGTATTTTCTTTATCAGTCCCTGTGCAGCAAAGGCGACTGCGGTGAAAGACGGCATCACGGTGCGGAAGTCTTATGTGGATGGGGTTATCTCGATGAAAGAGGTTTACCTGAGAATGGCACAACAGATTAGCAGTGTAAAAGATGTAAAGAAACTTTCCAAAGCTGGAAGTTTGGGTGCTCTTTGGGCAACCAGCGGCGGTGAAGCCAAGGGAAGCCGTGCTATTCGCAGTATTTCGGTGGACGGTATACATAATGTGTTAAAGGTACTGGAAGATATTGAAGATGATAAACTTCCGGATATTGAATATGTAGAGGTTTTGGCATGCCCCGGCGGTTGTGTGGGCGGACCTTTGACGGCAGAAAATAACTTTGTGGCCCAATCCCGTATCAAACGTCTTTGTAAGGATTTGCCTGTGGAAGAAGAAGGTATCTCAACTGATATCCCAAGAAACTGGGACGGTGCTCCGGTTTATCGGCCGGTTATGCAACTGAATCAGGATATGGGACGTGCTATGCAAATGGCAATGGAGATTGAAGAACTGGCTGAAAAATTACCGGGTCTTGATTGTGGTTCCTGTGGTTCTCCCAGTTGCCGTGCCCTGGCAGAAGATATTGTCAGAGGTTATGCCCAGGAAGATGATTGTATCATCGTTATGAGGGAACATTTAAAAGATATTTTAGAACACGTGAAGAAAAATCATATTGCCATTCCGAAGGAACTTTTAGAGGGCTCAGAAGACAAAGGGGAATAGAAGATGAAAAAACTGGCGCCGGTTTTTGTGTTGTTGGCAGGAACTTTATGGGGGATCATCGGCGTTTTTACCCGCCACTTTAACAAGATAGAGTTAGAGGCCTTGGATATTGGATGGATACGGGTCTTTTTTGGTCTGGTTACAGTTGGGGTTTATTTAGGGTGTAAGCATCCGGAATTCTTGAAAATTCGCATCAAGGATGTATGGTGCTTTATCGGCACCGGTGTCTGTAGTTTGTTTATGATGAATCTGACCTATTTCTCTGCCTTGGAGCATACCTCTATGGCGGTGGCAGGTGTTCTGCTTTATACGGCACCGATTTTTGTTATGCTGATGAGTGCGGTGCTTTTTGGTGAAAAAATTACCATCCGTAAAATCTTCGCCCTGTTGATGGCGTTTTTAGGTTGTATTTTCGTAGCAGGGATTGGACGGGACAGTCAGGTTCCGTTGCTGGGATTTCTTTATGGCCTTGGTGCCGGGGTTTCCTATTCGCTCTACTCTGTTTTTGGAAGGTATGCCATCAAACGTGGGTATGGTTCCTGGACTATGATTTTCTATACCTTTTTGTTTGCTTTGTTTGCCCATAGTTTGACTTGTGATTGGAAGAATATGGCGGATGTGTTGCAAATCGGGGAACTACCTTGGATGGCAGGTCTTGGTATTGTAACCGCATTTTTGCCTTATCTGTTTTATAGTTTGGGGCTTGAATTTATGGAAAACAGCCGTGCCTCGGTACTTGCATCCATAGAACCGGTGGTAGCAACGGTGACCGGTATCCTTTGGTTTCAGGAAAGTTTGACAGTTTTGGCAGTCTTGGGCATTGTATTAGTACTTGGCGCGGTAGTGATGTTATCTTTACAGAGAGGTGAAAGAAAATGAAAGTTGCAGAAGTTGCAGAAAAACTGAATTTAACTTTGGTGGCAGGTGATGCAGAAAGGGAGGTTTCCGGTTGTTATATCGGAGATTTGATGAGTTTTGCCATGGCAAGATTGGAAGAGGAAAACGTATGGATTACCATTCAGACTAATCTGAATGTGGTTGCAGTGGCGGCTTTAAAAGAGGCAGGTTGTGTCATTTTGGCAGACGGGGTAGTCCCGGATGCCGATGCCAAAGCCAAAGCAGATGAGGAGGAAATTGCTATCTTAACCTCGGAAAAATCTGCTTATCAGTTAGCGTTGGAACTTGGAGCCCTTTCCATATGAAGTACTATTACGATATGCATATCCATTCTGCCCTCTCTCCTTGCGGCGATGAAGATATGACGCCGAATAACATTGTGAATATGGCACTTTTAAAAGGTCTTGATATCATTGCGGTGACCGACCATAACACCTGCGGCAATGTCCGTGCGGTGATGGAAGTTGCCGGTGACCAACTTTTGGTGGTGCCGGGAATGGAAATCGAATCTTCCGAGGAAGTACATATTCTTGGCTATTTCCCCACCTTAGAGGCGGCGGAAAAAATGGAGGAACTGCTCAAAAAGAACAGTACCCCTGTGAAGAACCGCCCCCAGATTTTTGGCAGACAACTGTATCTTGACAAAGAAGATGAAATCATCGGGGAAGAAGAACGGCTTCTGGTGATGGCAAGTGGGCTCACCGCCAAAGAAGTCTTTTGCCTGGTTCGGGAACTTGGCGGTGTACCGGTGCCGGCACACATTGACAGAACCAGTTACAGTATGGTTTCCAACTTAGGTTTTCTTCCGCCGGAACTGGAGATTTCCGCAGTGGAAATTACCGGAAAAAACCGGGAAAGTTGGGGCAAAGATTATGCTGGAATGAATATTCTAACCAGTTCTGATGCCCACTATTTGGGCGATATGGCAGAACCAATGTGTTTTATGGATATAAAAGACAAAAAAACATTAGAAATTTTGGATATTTTGACAAATAAAAATTGTTGAATTTACTGGTCTTTTTTTGAATTATGTGGTATAATGGAATGGTTGTTAAAAAATTATCAATTTAGAAAAATAATCAGCCGGGATTTACCGGAGATATGAATTTTTAGGAGGTAAGAGCAAATGAAACAAAACACGCTCCCCTTTGAGGGAACGCCGGAACAGGAAAAGCAACTGAAACAGGTCATTGCAGAGCATAAGGGCCAAAAGGGTGCTGTTATTCCGGTTCTGCACAAAGCACAAAACATTTATGGGTATCTGCCGATTGAAGTGCAGAAGATGATTTCAGAAGGTCTGGATGTTCCCCTTGCTGAAATCTATGGTATCGTTACTTTCTATGCACAGTTCTCTTTGAATCCCAAGGGTAAATACCAAATCGGTGTCTGCCTGGGTACTGCTTGTTACGTAAAAGGCAGTGGCGATATTTTAGAAGAAATCAAGAAGATTTTAAACATCGAAGTTGGTGAGTGTACTCCGGACGGTAAGTTCTCTCTGGATGCAACCCGTTGTATCGGTGCTTGTGGTCTGGCACCGGTTATCACCATTAACGAGGACGTATATGGCCGTCTTGGTAAAGGTGAAGTTGCAGACATCCTGAAGAAGTACGAATAGTTTGTTTGTAAATTATGAAAGAGTTATCATTACACATCCTGGATATTATGCAAAACTCCATTGTTGCAGGTGCCACGAAAGTGGAACTTGACCTTTTGGAGGATAGCAAAGAAGATGTTTTAACGTTTACCATCACCGATAACGGCTGCGGTATGCCAAAGGAAATGGTGGAGGCGGTGATAAACCCCTTTACCACATCCCGCACCACCCGTAAGGTTGGTCTTGGAATTCCCCTTTTAAAGGCGGCAGCAGAGCAGACAGGTGGTGGAATTACCCTTTCTTCTAAGGTGGGAGAAGGCACGGTGATAAGTGCAACCTTCGGGTTTAGCCACATTGACCGGCAACCGCTGGGGAATATGGCAGAAACCATGCTTGGGCTTATTACATCCTATGAGGACATTGACTTTGTTTATCATCACAAGGTAAATGCGGAGGAGTACCTGTTAGATACCAGAGAGATGCGGCAGATGTTGGGAGAAGTTTCTTTCAAGGAGCCGGCGGTGATGCTCTGGCTGTCAGAATTCTTAAAAGAGAATGAGGCGGCGTTATATTTAGTGAAATAAGAATCCGAAGGGAGTATAAAAACTATGAAAACTTTAGCTGATTTGGAAGCAATCAGAAAAAAGACCTTAGAGCAGGTTACTCTGCGTAAGGACGAAGGTGGCGTTCGTGTTGTTGTTGGTATGGCTACCTGCGGTA
>JAZPYU010000018.1:0-5216 GCA_045544295.1 Ructibacterium sp.
GGTGGTCAATACCTTTGGCATAGTTTTGCAGCTCCGGCCCTAACTTACCTAAGGACAAAAGCCGTGCCGGCGCTGCATTTGCCAAATCTCCAACGGTGCGGATTCCCATGGACCGCAATCGTTCCACAGTCTTTTCTCCAACGCCGTAAAGAATACCTACCGGGCGGGCAAACATCAAGCGGCAAAAATCTTCTTCATCCTTAATGAAAAAAAAGCCATTAGGTTTTTTTTCTTCACTGGCAAGTTTGGCGGTAAGCATATTATAACCAACACCTACCGAACAGGTGGTGCCTACCGTCTCAAAAACCTGCTTCTGAATAGATTTGGCAATGGTTTTAGCATCACCAAAAAGCAGTTCGCTTCCGGTGACATCCATATACCCCTCGTCCAAAGAAAGAAATTCAATTTGGTCGGTGTATTGCTCCATAATGGTATGAACCTGTCGGGAGGCTTTTTGATATTTTTCAAAATGACAGGGTAAAAAAACAGCGTGGGGACAACGGTGATAGGCTTCGCCGCTGCTCATAGCGGAATGAACCCCGTATTTTCTTGCCTCATAATTGCAGGTGGAAACCACCCCGCGTTTTCCGGGTTTTGCTCCAACAATGACGGGTTTCCCTTTGAGTTCCGGGTTGTCCCGTTCCTCAATGGCGGCATAAAAGGCATCCATATCCAAATGAATAATACTCCGTTTCATAGCGGTCACCTATTTCAACATAATCACAGCACCTTGTCTGCCGGTGTTTTCTTTGTGGGTGCGGTAAGAATAAAATTGATCCGCATGGCAGACGGTACAAAGTTTGGCATTGTCAATATGTTTCGGTAAAAGTCCCTCATCTAAAAGTTGTTTTTGGTTCATTGCCCAAATATCTACCAAGAATTTTCCATCCGGTTGCGGGGTGCAGAATTCGGCAGGGAAGTGGTCAGGTGCATCTTCGCCAAAGGTAAAACAACAAGGGCCGATGCTGGGACCAATGGCTGCTAAAATATCTTTGGGGTTACTGGAAAAATGTTCTTTCATCATAGCAACCGCTTTGCCGACAATTCCTTGTATTGTCCCTCGCCAGCCGGCGTGAATGGCGGCAATGGCGGGTGTTTTCGGGTCAAAAAGAAGTACGGGTACACAGTCGGCAGAAAAAACCACTAAGGGAATATTGATTTCTTTAGTGATGAGACCGTCAGTATCAAAAATATCACTTTCCCGTACCAAACCTTTGCCCATATCTTCCTTGGTGATAATGCGAATGTTGTCGGTATGGGTTTGTCTCGAAAGGACAGCGTTTTCCATAGGGAAAGTTAAATCTTCCGCTACCAACCGATAGTTTTCCATCACAGAGCCTGGATCATCCTCAACCCGGAACCCTAAATTCAGCCCGGTAATCTTTCCGGTGCTGACGCCACCTGGTTTTCCGGTAAAACCGTGTATCAGGTGGGGCGAAGATAGAAGTGCTGATTGCAGATAAAAACGGTCAGATTTTTTCAGCCAGTCCATAGTTGCCTCCTAAAAGTTGGAAAAACGTAACCGTTCTACTGCAGTGGTCTTTCCCGATGCAATATCAATATCAAAAATGCAACCGTGGAAGAGAACCTCTCCTTCGGCTTTTTCAAAGCGGAAACGTTTCCCGGTTTGCAGGTAAAAATCAAGAATAATATCTTTGCGGACCCCCAAAACAGAGTCTTCTACGCCAGTCATACCCAAATCGGCAATAAAACCGGTTCCGCCGGAAAGGATACGTTCGTCGGCGGTTTGTACGTGGGTGTGGGTTCCAAAAACCGCACTGACCCTGCCGTCCAAATAATGTGCCATAGAAATTCTTTCGCTGGTAGCCTCTGCGTGCATATCCACCAAAACAATGTCAGCATCCATTTTTTGTAAGGCACGGTCTACGGCCCGGAAGGGGCAATCTGCCGGAGCCATATTCACTCTGCCAAGCAGATTGATGACCCCGATGCGGGCAGTTCCGGTGTCTTGCACCAGATACCCAATTCCCTCCAATTCTGACGGAAGGTTCAAAGGACGAATGATGTAAGGGAGTTCCTCTAACGCCCGTTCTGCATCCTTGTTGGCGAAGGTGTGATTTCCCATGGTAATTACATCTACGCCCCGCTCATACAGGGTCTGTGCGATTTCCATGGTGATGCCATTTTGATTGGCGGCGTTTTCCCCGTTGGCAATGCAGAAATCAATATGGTATTTATCTCGTATTCTTTGTAAGTTGTTATAGATATATTCCCGTCCCTCTTCGGCAACAATATCTCCAATGGCTAAAATACGCAAGGCTATTTTCCTCCTTTGGTTCTTTGGCGAACTGCTTCATAAAGCAAAATGCCGGCGGCAACGGAAGCGTTCAGGGATTGAATTTCCCCTAACATAGGGATTTTTACTAAAAAGTCACAGGCTTCCCGGGTCAGCCGGCTCATTCCCTCACCCTCGCTGCCGATGATGATGGCAAGTGGCCCTGTCAAATCACAATCGCTGTGGGTTTGAGTTCCGGTCAGGTCGGTGCCAACCACCCAGATGCCGGATTTTTTCAGTTTTTCCAACGTTTGCGTGATGTTGGTAACCCGTGCCACTTTGGTATATTCCACCGCACCGGCAGAAACCTTTGCCACGGTGCCGTTTAAAGCCACACTGCGATTTTTGGGGATGATAATTCCGTGTACTCCTGCTGCGTTGGCAGTTCTTATGATACTGCCAAGGTTGTGTGGGTCGCTGATGCCCTCTGCCACTACAAGAAAAGGCGGTTCACCCTTTTCTTCGGCAGTTTTTAAAATATCCTCTAAGGTTGCATAGTCGTGGGCGGCGGTCATAGCCAGTACCCCCTGATGGTTTTCTCCCTCGCAAAGGGTGTCTAACTTCCGCTTATCCACAAAGCGGTAGAGGATGCCTTTCTCTTTGGCAAGGTTCCGGATATAACCAATCTGACTGTGCCGCAATCCGTCTTGAATCAAAATTTTATCAATGACGGTTTTCCCTGCTTCTAAGGCTTCAATCACCGGATTTCTTCCATAAATCATATCGTCTTTCATTTCTATCAACCTTTCTAAATCAGTCCGTAATGTTTTAATCCCTGGCATATGCCGTCTTGGTCGACACCGCCCACAATGTATTCTGCCACTTCGTCCAAAGCGGGGGAGTGGGGTGTCATAACAACGGCGTGGGCGACTTCTTTTAACATATCATAGTCGTTATTGTCATCCCCAAAGGCGTAGGTGTTTTCCGGAGGGATGTTAAAATGCTCCAAAACGGCACGGATGCCGGTGGCTTTGCTCATATTCCACTTCATCACATCTGCGGAAAAAGTCTTGCGATTAGGGACAGCCCGATATTTTCCATGACAGAAATCCTGTAATTTAGCCAGTTGGTCTTCCCGATTGAAAACGGCAAGAATTTTATTAGCGGTAATGGTTTTGGGGTCTTCCAAGGGGACAAAACAGTTTTTATCATCAACCCGGAAAAGTTTAATCATCTTTTGGAATTCTTCTACCAAGGATGGTTGTAGATAGCAAAGTTTGGTAGATTCCAAGTCGTAACCGATGCCTTCTTTTTCCATAAAAGCAAGAAGACTAAGAAGTTCATCGGTGGGGAAAGCGTCGTTAAAAATTTCTACACCGTCAACCTCGGCGGTAGCGCCGTTACAAGTAATATAACAGTCAAAATCCACATCAAAGTCCGGAAGATAGCATCGGGCTCTGCCGGTAGCAATACCTACCAGATAGTCTTTTTTCTGCAAGGTTTTTATGGCGCTTATCACCTTTGGCGTAGGAGTAAAAATCTCTAATTTTTCATCCAGTAAAGTTCCGTCTATATCGAAAAAAACAGCACCAAGATAGCGTTTCATAATGGTCTCCTAAAAATAATTTCTTTCCTTTATATTATAAGAGAATTTGCTTAAAAAATCAATAGATATTTCTGGAAACTGGTGTAGTTGACAGAATTTCATTCCTATGATATGATAAATTCAGCAAATCAAAACCGGCAACCTGGCCGGTTTTTTCTGTGGATATAAGGAAGGATGGAAAATCTTATGGCAGATATCTTAACCAAAGCAATAACCAAAGACGGATTTTTTAAGATTGCGGCGGTGGTCACCACCGAAACCGTTGAGGCAGCACATCAGTATCATCAAACTATGCCGGTGGCGTCTGCCGCCCTTGGCAGATTGTTGACGGCAGGTCTTTTGATGGCGGACAGTTTGAAGGAGAAAGATGCTACCTTAACCTTGCAAATGCGGGGCGATGGACCTTTGGGAACCTTGGTGATTGTTGCCGATGCCAACGGCGGTGTCAAAGGTTATGTGGCAAACCCTCAGGCAGACCTGCCTTTAAAAGAGAATGGCAAGTTGGATGTTGGCGGCGGTATTGGTAAGGGAATTATGGGTGTCATCCGTGACCTTAAAATGAAAGAACCCTATGTAGGCCAAATTCCCATTCAGACCGGTGAAATCGGTGATGATCTGGCATATTACTTTATGCAGTCAGAACAAATTCCCAGCGTGGTTTCTTTGGGCGTATTGGTGGACCGGGATTATTCCATCGCATCTTCCGGAGGCCTCTTGATTCAGGTTATGCCCGGCTGTGACGAAAAAAGCCTTTCCAAACTGGAAAATAGTATTCAGGGAATGATGAGTGTTACCGAGATGTTGGGTCAGGGTATGTCACCTAAAAATATGATTGAATATGCAATGCTCGGTTTTGATGTGGAATTTTTAGAAGATGTCCCCGTTGGTTATCGTTGTGATTGTTGCAGAGAAAGAATGGAACGGGCAATTATTTCTTTGGGGAAAAAAGAAATCAATGATATGGTTGAAGAGCAGGGCGAAGCGGAGATTGTCTGCCATTTCTGTAATCAGGCATATCGGTTTGAAAAAGAAGATTTGGCGAAACTTTTGGATAAAGCAACCCGTCAATAAAGTTTATTGAAAAAAGTAGTAATTGAAAGATATTTAAAGAAAATAAGAGGAAACAAGTGATTAATTTTATTTAATTACTTATAATGTTATATTTCCGCTTTGACTTTTGGAAAAAAGCAGAGTATAATATCTACTGTTGTCGCTGTTTAAGCGGTGGACACAGGGTTGTGGGCGCTTAGCTCAGCTGGGAGAGCATCTGCCTTACAAGCAGAGGGACATAGGTTCGAGCCCTATAGTGCCCACCACAACAATTTAACATGGGCGCTTAGCACAGCTGGGAGAGCATCTGCCTTACAAGCAGAG
>JAZPYU010000019.1:0-2254 GCA_045544295.1 Ructibacterium sp.
CCAACCTCTTGTTCCGCAAATTGCAGTATTTTCCCAAAGAAATGCTTGATTTTTTAAAAAATGAATGGTTGAAAAATTGTTTTCCCGAACAAACTCTTCCATTTTATTAAGTGTGGTCCACCAATAATCATGATTGCCCCGAAGCAACAATTTTGTTCCATTAAGTTGATCAATATAAGCGAAATCTTTGAAGGTATCTTGCAGATACATCGCCCAAGAAATATCACCCGGAATGATCACTAAATCTTCCGGTGATATAATGCGATTCCAGTTTTCCCGCATCCGTTCTTCATAGTTTTCCCATCTTGCTCCAAAAATGTCCATCGGCTTATCGCAACTAAACGATAAATGTAAATCAGAAATAGAAAAAATAGCCATCTGATCAAATCCTTTGTATAAATCACCGGTATTGTGTCATACTAATATTGCTTTGCAAAACTTTTTGCAATCCATACTCTTTTAAGAAATTTCATGCACTTAAAAGGGTTTTGTTTGCCGTGGCATGACGGCAGAATGGAGAAATTTATGGAAAATACAAACAATGCAATTCCCGGTATTATGTGTAGTGTAGAACAGTGCACCTATCATTCCAAGGACAATAAGTGTACCGCTTCTAAAATTGAGGTGGGTTCTGCAGCAACCTGTTGCAGTTCCTGCGACACAGAATGTGTTACCTTTAAACCCCGGAACTAATAAAGTTCCTGACAGAAATCAGCCTACAGGTTATATCCTGTAGGCTTTCTGTTTTATTTTACCTCTAAAAAATCCTTGACAAGTTGATACATATTTTCCTTGTCAATAACACCCTCAAAACGTTTTTCTTTATCTTTTAATTCTGCCAAAGATGCCGGAACTTCCATACCGCTTAATTTGCTTAATTTTTCAATCATAGCAAAATCATCGGCATTACTATCATCGCCAAGGGCAGAAAGAACCGCCTCGTTGAACTTAAAGGGGCTTGCAGTAGATGCAATCACCGTTTTGGTCATATCTCCGGTTTCCGTTACATATTGCTGATAAACATCAACAGCAACAGCGGTGTGGGTATCCAAAGTATAACCATATGCCTCTTTGGTCTTCCAGATACGTTCTTTGGTGAAATAATCGTCACAATATCCGCCCCAGAACAAATCTGCAACCTTTTTATGAAGAGCCTTCGGCAACTGATAAGAACCATTCTTTTGAAGTTTTTCCATCAAAGAACGAACCTTTTTATCATCATTGCCGCTGATATCAAAGAGTAACCGCTCTAAGTTACTGGAAATTAAAATATCCATAGACGGAGAAACACTGGTATAAAAATCACGATTCCGATTGTATTCACCAGTACGGATGAAGTCTGTCAAAACATTGTTTTGGTTAGAAGCACAAATGAATTTGCGAACCGGAAGCCCCATCTTCTTTGCATAGTAAGCAGCAAGAATATTACCAAAGTTTCCGGTAGGCACACAAACGTTAATTTCATCACCTAATTGAATGTCACCGCTTTTTACCATATCGCAATATGCGGAAATATAATAAACAATCTGCGGTACCAGTCTGCCCCAGTTGATGGAATTTGCAGAAGATAAAACGCATCCTCCCTCTGCAAGTTCTTCTTCTGCATCTTTATCGGTGAAAATTTTCTTAACACCGGTTTGTGCATCGTCAAAATTTCCTACAATGCCGGAAACAAAAACATTGTTACCTTCCTGGGTCATCATCTGGAGTTTCTGGATATCACTAACACCATCGCCGGGATAAAAGACAACAATTTTGGTTCCATCTACATCTTTAAATCCTTCCAAAGCCGCCTTACCGGTATCACCGGAAGTTGCAACCAAAATGACAATCGTCTTGCCCTCACTGGTTTTCTTCATAGCCTTAGTCATAAAGTGAGGCAAAATCTGGAGCGCCATATCTTTAAATGCACAAGTAGGACCATGCCATAACTCCAAAATATATTGCTGATCATCCAACTTTACCAAAGGGGCCACTTTTTCACTGCTGAACTTCCCGCCACCATAAGCGCCCTCGGTACATTCGGATAATTGCTTTGCGGTAAAGTCAGTCAAATATTTCCGCAAAACCAGGTTGGCTCTTTCAATATAAGTCATATCCAGCATCCGTGTTAAATCCTTTTTGGTCAATGCAGGAATTTCACAAGGAACAAAAAGTCCACCCTCTTGAGACAATCCTTTTTTGATTGCCTCTGCAGATTTCAATTTTAAATTTGTGTCTCTGGTACTCATATAGTACATCATAATCTATCACC
>JAZPYU010000020.1:0-7082 GCA_045544295.1 Ructibacterium sp.
ATCCTCGAAAGATTACAAGGGGATGGCTACAAATTTGTAAAAATTTCAGAAATTATCTACACGGAAAACTATGCCATTGACCAAGCGGGAAAGCAGTATCAAAAAGCAGAAAAAAGTGAAGAAAAGGGAGAGTAATGATGCTTATAAAAACAGGAGTGAACTCCTGTCAGCGCAGGATACCGTAAGGAAAGTAAGAATATCACTTGACTTTTTTGTTTCTTAATGTGTATAATAAAGTGAATAGATGAAATAACGAAAAGGCAGATTTCTGCCTTTTTTAATTGGTGACAAGATATGGATAAAAAACTTACAATAACCATCAATAAGGAACTGCAAGGAAAAACCGTGAAAGAAATTTTGCGGCGGAACTATCGTTGCTCTGCGGCAATTTTGAAGGAATTAAAAGAAAGTGAGGATGGAATTTTGCTTTCCGGAAAGCCTGTGTTTGTTACCCAGCGGGTAAAACTGGGTGATGTTTTATCGGTACATATACAAGATAAAGGCTCCAAAATGGAAGCAAAAGAAATCCCCCTTGTTATTCTTTGTGAGGATGAAGACTTTATTGTCATCAACAAACCCAGAGAAATGCCTACCCACCCATCTCCCAAGCATTATGGAGATACCCTTGCCAATGGATTGATGCATTATTTCAAAGGGGAACGGTTTACCTTTCGTGCTATTACCAGACTGGATAAAGATACCTCCGGCGTTGTTTTGATAGCCAAAAATCCGCTTTCTGCCGTAATTTTGGTGGAGGATATGAAAAATGGTCGAATAGAAAAAGAATATATGGCAATCATCAATGGTGTCCCTAATCCTCCAAAAGGAGAGATTGTTGCCCCTATTGGCAGGAAGGAAAATAGTATTCTTTTAAGAGAGGTTTCTGTTGTAGGAAAAGAGGCAATGACGAAATATGAAACGGTGACAGAAGAAAATGGATTTGCACTTGTAAAATTACATCCCATCACGGGGAGAACCCATCAGTTGCGGGTGCATTTAAGTTATATGGGCACACCGATTTACGGGGATGACCTCTATGGTGCACCACAAAAGGGCGAAAAAACAAGACTTCATTGTAGTAAAATTATGTTTTGCCATCCGATAACTCGGGAAAGGTTCTGTGTTGAGGCCCCGCTTCCGGATGATATGAAGAACTGAGCAAAAGTTTTGATGCTATCTTAGGGAAAGGATTTATCCTTTCCCTACAATATTTTTATTCTTTTCTTGCGGTAGACCGATTTTTTAAGCAGGCTGAGAAAGGCTGAGGATTTCTTCTGGCTTTTTACTTGCAATTTTGCACGGTTTGTGCTAAAATGTTCAAAGATTATTAAACCGGAGGAAACAGAATGCAGAATCGGCAGGATAATATACGAAATTTTTCGATTATTGCCCATATCGACCATGGTAAGAGTACCTTGGCTGACCGGCTTTTAGAACATACCGGTGCTTTGACCCAACGGGAGATGCAGGCGCAGATATTAGATAATATGGACTTAGAACGGGAACGTGGTATCACCATCAAAGCCCGTGCTGTCCGGCTTTTGTATAAGGCAAAAGACGGCAAGGAATATGTGCTTAATTTGATTGACACCCCCGGTCACGTTGATTTTAACTATGAGGTATCTCGTAGTTTAGCGGCTTGCGAGGGTGCTGTTTTGGTTGTAGATGCAGCCCAAGGCATTGAGGCACAAACCCTTGCCAATACCTATATGGCGTTGGAACACGATTTGGAACTGGTTCCGGTTATCAATAAAATTGATTTACCTGCGGCAAGACCGGAAGAAGTAAAAAAAGAGATTGAAGATGTGATTGGCATTGACGGCGAAAATGCACCGCTTATCTCTGCGAAAAACGGTGTCAATATTGAAGAGGTTTTAGAAAAAGTGGTTGAATTGGTGCCACCGCCCTCCGGGGATGAAAATGCACCTTTAAAGGCGTTGATTTTTGACTCATATTATGACCCTTATAAAGGTGTGATTGTTTATGTTCGAGTGATTGACGGAACTTTAAAACCGGGCACCCAGATTAAAATGATGGCAACCGGTGCTACTTTTGATGTGGTGGAAACCGGTTATCTGCACCCCAATGGAATGCTTCCGGCAGGTCAGATTTCTGCCGGTGAGGTAGGCTTTATTGCAGCAAGTATTAAAAATGTACAGGAAGTCCATGTGGGTGATACGGTGACCACCGCAGAAGATGGCGCGACAGAACCGCTTCCCGGTTATCAGGAAGTAAAGCCTATGGTGTATTGTGGTATCTATCCGGCAGATGGAGCAAAATATGACGATTTAAGAGAAGCGCTTGAAAAATTGCGGCTCAATGATGCGGCACTCTGTTTTGAGGCAGAGACTTCTATTGCTCTGGGGTTTGGTTTCCGTTGCGGATTTTTAGGCCTTTTGCATATGGAAATCATTCAGGAACGGTTGGAAAGAGAATATAATCTTGATTTGGTTACCACGGCGCCCTCTGTGGAATATAAGGTTATTAAAACAGATGGTACCGAACTGATGATTGATAACCCTACCAACCTGCCCAGCGTTTCTGAGATTGATTATATGATGGAGCCGATTGTAAAGGCATCTATTATGACACCAAAGGAATATGTGGGTAGTATTATGGAACTTTGTCAGGAACGACGTGCGGTGTATCGGGATATGACCTATCTTGATGAAAGCCGCGTGTCTTTAAACTATGACCTGCCGCTGAATGAAATTATCTATGATTTCTTTGATGCCTTAAAATCCAGAACCCGTGGTTATGCGTCTTTTGACTATGAGTTTAAATGCTTTGAACTGGCAGAACTTGTGAAGTTGGATATGCTTTTAAACGGAGAGATGGTGGATGCACTTTCCTTTATTGTTCATAAGGAACGGGCGTATTCCAGAGGAAGACGAATGGCAGAAAAGTTAAAAGATGTTATTCCGAGACAGTTGTTTGAAGTGCCGATCCAGGCGGCAATCGGTGGTAAAATTATTGCAAGAGAAACCGTTCGTGCTATGCGGAAAGACGTTTTGGCAAAATGTTACGGTGGTGATATTTCCAGAAAGCGGAAACTTTTGGAGAAGCAGAAAGAAGGTAAAAAACGGATGCGTCAGGTAGGCTCCGTGGAAGTTCCGCAGGAGGCTTTTATGTCCGTGTTGAAATTAGATTAAAATCTCAAGGACTGTGGCTTTGGCTGCAGTCTTTGTCCTTTTGAGGAGAATTATTATGAGTTTGGGGCTATATTTGCATATTCCATTTTGTAAGCAAAAATGCTTGTATTGTGATTTTAATTCCTACGCCGGAAAAGAGTGCGCAATGGATGATTATTGTAAAGCATTGGCGGAAGAAATTTTCTTGTTTTCTACAAATGAAACCGTAGACACCATTTATTTTGGCGGGGGAACACCAACGGTAATCGGTGCTAAACGTTTGGGGGAATTGCTTGAAAAAATTATGGTACGGTTTTCCCTTTCCAAAGACTGTGAAATCACAGCAGAATGTAATCCGGGTACCATTGACAAAGAGGGTTTGGCAGAATTAAAAAAAGCAGGATTTAATCGGTTGAGTATCGGTTTGCAATCTGCGGACGATGATGTTTTAAAAAGACTTGGAAGAATTCATAGTTTTGCAGATTTTAAGACTTGCTTTCATAATGCAAGGGAAGTTGGTTTCAACAACCTTTCTTTGGACCTGATGTATGGACTGCCGGGTCAAAGTTTGGGAGATTGGATGAAAACCCTCAAAGAGGCACTTGTCTTTGCGCCGGAACATATTTCTTGTTATGCGTTAAAGGTAGAAGAGGGGACGCCTTTTGCCCATATGGAATTAGCATTACCGGATGATGAAATAGTAAGACGGATGTATGATGATGGTGTCACAATGCTGGAAAAAGCCGGATATCTGCGATATGAAATTTCCAATTTTGCAAAGCCAAATAAAGAGAGCCGGCATAATGTGAAGTATTGGCAATGTGACGATTTTGCAGGGTTTGGTGCAGGGGCATATTCTTGTATTGGTGATAATCGGTATGATAATCTGGGAGGGATTTTAGATTATTGCAAGGGTATTGAAGAAAGAAAAACTGCCATAGAAGAAAATATTCCTTTAACCAAAGAAGATAAAATGAGTGAGTTTTGCTTTTTGGGGTTGCGATTGACAAAAGGAATTGATGCCAAGGAATTTGAAAAACGGTTTTCTGTAAAAATAGAAGATGTTTTTGGAGAAATTCTTAACAAAAACATCAAAAGAGGTACCATAATCAAAGAGGGAGATAACTATCGCATTGCTTCGGAGTTTCTTTATGTAAGCAATGGAATTTTAGCAGATTTTGTTTAAATCATATTTTCCTGTTTTTTGGAATAACAATTACTATATTGCAAAAAATAGGAGGATGAAAAATGGATGAAGTAAGAAAACACAGCATCACTATGGAAAACAGGGAAAGATTGACGATTACCGCAGTGGATGATGTAGAAAGTTTTGATGAGGAAAAGGTGGTTGTAGAAACCGGCATGGGAACTATGACTGTTTTAGGAAGTGATTTCAGAATTCATAAACTCAATGTGGATGACGGACATCTTGTAATTGAGGGAAATATTGACGAAATTCATTACAGTGATGCCACAGCCAAAAATCAAGGTGGATTTTTTGCCAGACTGTTTCAATGAATCCGGAAAGGTTGTTGGCGAAGATGGATATGGAGTTTGGTATTACCGTCAGTTATTTTTTATGGTCGTTGGCTTTGGGCGGATGTCTGGCTTTTGCCTATGATTTATTGCGGGTGACAAGGCGGATTGTTACAACGTCTGTCTTTGGCGTTAATCTGGAGGATATTTGTTTTTTCCTGTTTGCAGGTTTGGTTCTTTTTTGGACTGCATACGACAAAAATGGAGGACAACTCAGGTTTCAAGGTTTTTTAGGTGCTATCTTTGGCTTTACTCTTTATCGCAGGATTCTAAAGGACCGCTTGGTAAATTTTCTTGTTTTGTGCTATGATGCTTTCTTAAAAATCCTTTTTTGGGTTTTAAAATTTCTTTTATTTCCCATACAGATTGTTTATAAAGTGCTTTCCAAACCGTTTTTGGTGATTGCTTGGTATAGTAGGGAAAAAGCAAGGCAAATGAATGGAAAACTCCGGGCAAGACAGGAACAGAAAAAAATCAGAAAAAAATGTAAAAAAACGGAACTTAAAAAGCGGAGAAATAATAGAAAAAACAGGAGTATAAAAAGAAAAATTGCCGTTGACAAAGGATAAAAATTGGGATATAATAAAATATCATAATAAAGTGGGGTGGTGTTTCTTGATGCAGGTAAATGAAGCAGAAAAAAAGACAAAAAAATCTGTTGAAAAAAAGAAAGCCCGCCTTAACCCCAAACGGTTTGCTATCGCAATGGTTATTGTTGTGTTTGTGGTTTATTTTATTTACGTTATGATCTGGCAACAAGTATTATTATCCAAAAAAAGCAAAGAAATTGATGCTTTGGAGAAACAGATTATCGCCGCGACGCAACAAGCAGAAGAACTGGAAAAAGAATTGGAAAATTTAAGTGACCCGGAGTATTTAGAACGGATTGCCCGGGAAAAATTAGGTTTGGTTCGGCCTAATGAACGTGTGTTTGTGGATGCTAATCAAAGTGAAACCAATCAAAGCGATCATTGATAAAAATGAAGAAATAAAACATCAGAAATGATTTTAAATTACATCACGGGGATATCCCCAAGAAAGGGTTATGAAAAAGAATGCAGATGGAAGTTGGTTCAATTGTTGAGGGTAAAATTACAGGCCTTGCTGCTTTTGGTGCTTTTGTAGAACTGGAAGACGGCAAAACCGGTTTGATACATATTTCTGAAGTTGCATCAGAGTATGTCAGCGATATCAATCAACATTTGAAAGAGGGACAGGTTGTCAAAGTTAGAGTTATTGGTACCGATAAGGGGAAGATTAGTCTTTCTATCAAAAAGGTGGAAAACCCCGATGGTGGCGCTAAAAAGGAAAAGAGAGCGCCTCGTCAGAAACGGCAGGAACGTCCTGCAAAACGGGAAAGCGGTTCTACTGCACCTCCGGAAGAGTTTACTTTTTATAAGAAAAATGAAGGAATGTCGTTTGATGATATGCTGCAAAAGTTCAAGCAGGATAGCGACGAGAAGTTTCAGGATTTAAAAAGAAGCAATGAAGGAAAACGTAGCGGTGGTTATAAACGCGCGTATTAGTTAACGTTTTTTCTATGAAAGGGTGATCAAAGTGAATGGAACAGTCATTGTTTGGCTCATTATTGCAGTAACACTTGGAATTGTGGAAGGACTTACCGTTTCTTTGATTTCTATTTGGATGGCAATCGGTGCGGTTGTTGCCGCTGTGATTGCTGCTTTTGATGGTAGTATTTTAGCGCAGATTTTGACTTTTCTCATTGTTTCTGCAATCTTACTTGTGCTTACCATTCCTTTTTCTAAAAGATTTCGGAAAAACAATATTACCAATACCAACGCGGATCGGTTATTGGGTGCAGAGGGTATTGTGATTGTAAAGATTGACCCGATTGAAAATATTGGACAGATTAAAGTAATGGGTCAGGTTTGGTCTGCTTTGAGCAAGGACCATTCCGTGATAGAAATCGGTGAGAGGGTTAAGATTGTTTCTATTGAAGGTGTAAAAACCATTGTAGAAAAAGCGAAATAGAAAGGAAGAGAATATATGGCTTTGTTTTTAGGTTTATTGATTGTTTTCATTATCATTTTCTTATCTTGTGTTAAAATCGTACCGCAGGCGTATGCTTATGTGTTAGAACGGTTGGGTGCCTATCATGCTACATGGGGTGTTGGTTTGCACATTAAACTTCCTATGATTGATAGGGTGGCAAAACGTGTTAGTTTAAAAGAGCAGGTGGTAGACTTTCCGCCACAACCGGTTATTACAAAAGATAATGTTACCATGCAGATAGACACGGTCGTATACTTCCAGATCACAGACCCGAAGCTTTACGCATACGGTGTTGACAACCCGATGTCCGCGATCGAAAACCTTACGGCAACGACCTTGCGTAATATAATCGGTGACCTTGAGCTTGACTCGACACTTACTTCCAGAGATCTTTTCAACACC
>JAZPYU010000021.1:0-1551 GCA_045544295.1 Ructibacterium sp.
AGTCTGCCTTCTACGGTACCATAACCGGTTACAACGCCTTCTCCGGGAGCCTTGGTATCAGGCATATCGAATTCGGTGCATCTGTGGGTAACAAAAGCATCGATTTCAACGAAACTTCCCTCGTCAAAGAGTAGAGAAAGACGTTCTCTGGCGGTTTTTTTGCCGCTTTGATGTTGCTTTTCGATTTTGTCTTTGCCGCCGCCTTGTTCAATCACAGCGCGCCGGGTTTGTAAATCGTCCAACTTACTCATTCATTTTGCCTCCTTTGTATATGTTAAGTTCATCCTATTTACGTTTATTATGGGGTTTTGTAGTCTTTCGATACTGGGCGGAAGATTTTTTCCCGGTTCCCAGTTTTTTGAGCATATTTACCTCAGATTCTGTCAGGCGCCGCCAATGCCCCAAAGGAACGTGCCCTAAAATCAATCCGGCTTCCTTGGTACGCTTTAAGCGTTTTACAATACAGCCCACAGCCTCAAACATCCGCCGTACCTGACGATTTTTGCCTTCGTGAATGGTGATTTCTAATTTGGTGCCAAACTGGGTTGCGCCAATAACCTCCACCTTGGCAGGACTGGTTTTTACCCCGTCTAAGACAATGCCGTTTCGCAGTTGGATTAAGGTATTCATAGTAATGTTTCCTGTGACTTCGGCAACGTAAGTTTTTTCCACTTGATTTTTGGGATGGGTGACACGATAGGTTAAATCTCCGTCATTGGTCATAAGAAGAAGCCCCTCGGTGTCATAATCAAGCCTACCTACCGGATAGATACGAACGGGGATATCCGCCACCAAATCCATCACGGTATTTCTGCCCTTGTCATCCGAAACGGTGGTTACATATCCCACCGGCTTATTTAAAAGAATATAGACCATCTTTTTTTCCGGTTTTACGGCTTGTCCATCAAAGGTAACTGCATCATTTTCTTCGTCAATCTGGACGCCCATTTCCCGAATGGTAACGCCGTTGACCTGAACCCGACCCTGTTTAATCAATTCTTCTGCGCCGCGGCGGGAAGAAACCCCACAGTTAGCCAGAAATTTTTGCAATCGCATCACGGTGCATCACTCCTAATAATAAAGTCATATAGCAAAAAATGCCATATGACTTTATTATATCCTAAATGGGGCAAGAATGCAATAAAAATTTACAAGATAGATGTCCAATCCCGGTAAATTTTTTCTCATTTGAAATGGTGCATAATAATGGTTAAAAGGAAAGGCGAAACCATTGATTGAGTCGCCTGAAAAAATTACTCCAAAAAGAATTTGATTTTTGGGAAAAGAACGAGGTGCGTGTGGCAGTTCCAACGGTAACCAAAGAGATGGTTTTCAGCGGTTTTTGATGAAGTAATACCGTGACGGACCCTGCATCTGTTCTATCCATAACCGGAGCGGTAAGCGGAGGAGAGAGGGCGAGTTCCGTGGTGCAGATTTCTCCATCAGCAAGGGGATAAGAAAAATCCTCTGCGGCAGTGACGGGAAGCATTTTTGTGTCAGAATGGGTAACGGAGATGCTATCAAGAGATAATCCCGTATGGAGAATGGGAG
>JAZPYU010000022.1:0-2822 GCA_045544295.1 Ructibacterium sp.
GACCGCTTGGCCTCCGACTTGGTGTCGTAGAACATGTAATTTATGAAAATCCTGAAAACGGCTATACTGTCTGCGATATATTCAGCGGCGGTCAACTCATCACCTTAACCGGATATATGCCCAATTTGACAGAAGGCGAAAGTATTACCGTTCATGGAGAATGGGTAACCCATGTGGAATATGGTGATCAGTTTCGGGTGGAATGTTACGAACGCAACCTGCCGTCTACCGAGGCTGAAATTGAAAAATATCTTTCTTCCGGATTGTTACCCGGAATTGGAAAGGTTACGGCGCATCGGATTGTTGAAATGTTTGGCGCAGATGCTTTGAATGTCATCGAACACGAGCCGGAGAAACTTTTAGCGATACAAGGCCTTACCAAGAAAAAAGTTGACGTGCTTTATAAAAAGTTTATTGAACTGATTGGCGTTCGGGAAGTTGTTATGTTTTTCCAACAGTTTGGAATTTCTCCCGGTGCGGCCTTTAAGGCATTTCAGCAATTTGGAACATCTACGGTAAATTTAGTAAAGGAAAATCCGTTTATTCTGGCAGAACGTGTGGACGGAATTACATTCCAGACGGCAGACAATATTGCCACAGAGATGGGTCTTGATAAAAATTCCTATCATCGTATTTCTGCGGGAATTTCCTGCTTGATGAAACAAATCGGCTACCTCAGTGGCCATACTTTTTTGCCAAGGGCAACGGTGATTAGTCAAACTTGTCAGTTTTTGGAAGTAGAACGCGGCGTTGTGGAAGAAACCATTTCGGATATGCTTTTAAAAGACGAATTGGTGTTATCCAATCAAGGGGAATACGATGCCCTTTATCTTCGTTTGTATTACGATGCGGAAAAAAGGGTTGCAGAAAGAATTCTCCAAATGTCGCAACTTGTTTTTGACGTTAACTTTCAGGAAATCAATGAACTGATTGAAGAAGTGGAAGAAGAAACCGGAATTTTTCTTGCAGAAGCGCAATTAGAAGCGGTGCGCTGTGTTTTTGAAAATTCTGCGATGGTAATTACCGGTGGTCCCGGTACCGGTAAAACCACCATTATCAAAACGTTGATTGAGTTGATGGAACGTTCCGGAAAACGGGTTGCCCTTGCTGCTCCTACCGGTCGTGCGGCAAAACGAATTACCGAAGTTTGCGGCGTAGAGGCAAAAACTTTGCATCGACTCTTAGAAATTACGCCCGGTATTAACGAAGTAGGGATGCAATTTGCAAGAAACCAACAAAACCCGTTAGACTGTGATTTGTTAATTGTAGATGAGATGTCTATGGTTGATATTCTTTTGATGGACAGTTTGCTTGCGGCTACCCCAAGAGGTACCAGAATTGTTATGGTGGGTGACAGCGATCAGTTACCATCCGTTGGTGCCGGAAATGTTTTAAAAGATATCATTGAAAGTGAAGCATTAACCTGTATTCGCCTTACAGAAATTTTTAGACAAGCGCGGGAAAGTATGATTGTTATGAATGCCCATAGAATCAATCGTGGAGAACTTCCAATGTTCAATGACAATGATAATGACTTCTTTTTGGTGCATCGGGATGACCCAATGAGTTTACCGGAAACCATAGCAGATTTATGTGCAAGACGATTGCCAAAGGCGTATCATCTTAGCAATCTCTCTCAAATTCAGGTTTTAACCCCTACCAGAAAATCCATCATTGGCGTTCAGTATTTAAATACCGTTTTGCAAGAGGCCTTAAATCCACCATCACCGGATAAACCGGAGCGAATTTCGGGGCATAATACCTTTCGTCTTGGTGATAAAGTAATGCAGATTAAAAACAACTATCAACTGGAATGGGAACGTGTGGATGGTTCCGAAAAAGGTCTTGGGGTCTTTAATGGTGATGTTGGGTTCATTTCTGATATAGATAACAGAGGGCAAAAAATGGTTGTAGTTTTTGATGACCGGATGGTAACGTATGATTTTATGCTTTTGGACGAGTTGGAACTTGCCTATGCGATTACTGTGCATAAAAGTCAGGGGAGTGAGTTTGATGTGGTGGTTATGCCCATGTTTGAAACCCATCGGGTTTTGATGAATCGAAACTTGCTTTATACTGCCATTACCCGTGCAAAAACGTTGGTTGTTTTGGTTGGACAAGAAGAATATATCAAACTTTTTGTTGAAAACGATCATACACAAAAAAGATTTTCAGGTTTGAAGAATAAACTTGAAATATTTTAAGAAAGAGGAAAGAAAATGGAATACTTTGCAGCACCGTTACAGAATTTAATTGAAGAGTTTGAAAAATTACCGGGCATTGGCAGTAAGACAGCCCAACGCCTTGCTTTTTTTGTTTTAAATCAGCCCGAAGAAAAGGCAAAAAAGTTTGCCAATGCTATTTTAGAGGCAAAGAAAAGCCTCTGTTATTGTAAAGAATGTCAAAATCTCTCGGATAGAGAAGTTTGCAGTATTTGTGATAATCCGGCACGTGACCATAGTATTATTTGTGTAATGGAGAGCCCCAAAGATGTTTTACAAATGGAGCGTACCAATGAATTTAAAGGGGTTTATCATGTTCTTCATGGTGCCATTGCACCTATGGATCATGTAGGACCTGACGACATTAAAATAAAGGAATTAATGGAAAGGATTGGAAGCGGGGAAGTCAAAGAAGTGATTATGGCTACCAATCCCAATTTAGAGGGTGAAACGACGGCGATGTATATTTCAAAACTAATTAAGCCGTTTGGTGTAAAAGTAACCCGTATTGCCCATGGTGTTCCGGTGGGCGGAGAATTAGAATTTGCAGACGAAATCACCCTGTCTAAGGCATTGCAATGGCGTGTTGAATTATAAAAA
>JAZPYU010000023.1:0-4181 GCA_045544295.1 Ructibacterium sp.
AGAAACTGTGACGGTTACCTTGGAAGAACAACTTCCGGGCTAAGTAGGGGATGTAAAAAAAGTCCAGACCGCAAAAAGGTAGGGTTAAAGAAAAAGAATTGCTGAAAACTTAATATTTTTCATAATATAACGAAGAAAAAGGTCTTTTTAGACCTTTTTCTTTTTATCTTTTATCTTTTTGCTATAAGGAAACTTCGCCTCTCGCCGTACCTATGTACGCCTTCGGGTATCCCAAAACAAGGCTTTATGCCTTGTTTTGGCTCAGTTTCCTCATTCTGGTTCTTTTTTTCCTATCCCCTAAAAAGGGGATGTAAAAAAGTCCAGATCGCAAAAAGGTAGGGTTATAAAAGGGGCTGTAAAAAAACAATGTTTTTTTACAGTCTCTTTTTTGTATATCTTGTCGGTTTACAAGAGGGAATTCCTGTGCTATACTATGTAGGTATTTTAAAGGAGTGAACTTCATGAAAAGAGAAGATTTAAGAAATATTGCCATCATTGCGCACGTTGACCATGGTAAGACAACCTTGGTGGATGAGATGTTAAAGCAAGGTGGTATCTACCGGGAAAACCAAGTGGTAGAAGAACGGGTTATGGATAACAATGACCTGGAACGGGAACGCGGTATTACCATTTTGGCAAAAAACACCTCGGTTTATTATCAGGATATTAAAATGAATATTATTGATACCCCCGGCCACGCAGATTTTAGTGGTGAAGTAGAGCGTATCTTAAAAATGGTAAATGGCGTTATCTTGCTGATTGACGCGGCAGAGGGGCCGATGCCCCAAACCCGGTTTGTTTTGCAAAAGGCGTTGGAGATGCAACACAGGGTTATCATCGTAGTCAATAAAATTGATAAGCCGGATGCCAGATTGGACGAAATCCCCGATGAAATTTTAGATCTTTTGATTGACTTAGAGGCCAGTGACGAACAGTTGGAAAGCCCGATTATTTTCTGTTCCGGCAGAACGGGTACGGCTTCTCTTTCTCAGTATGAGCAAGGCAAGGATTTGACGGTTCTTTTTGAAACCATCAAGAACTATATCCCTGCGCCGGAGGGAGAGGAAGATGCTCCCCTTCAAATGTTGGTTTCTTCCATTGACTATAATGAATATGTAGGAAGAATTGCCATCGGCAGAATTGAGCAAGGAGGAATCAAGCAAAATCAGGAAGTTATGGTTTGTGATTACCACGAAAAGCATCCTAACTATAAATCCAAGATTGTGAATATCTATCAGATTGACGGCTTGGGCAGAACGCCGGTAGAAACCGCAAAGGTTGGTGATATTATCTGCTTTTCCGGAATTACCGATATCACCATTGGCGATACGGTGACCGCAGTAGAAGCACCGGAAGCATTGCCTTTTGTAAAGATTAGTGAGCCGACCATTGAGATGACTTTTTCTGTCAACGACAGCCCCTTTGCGGGAAAAGACGGAAAGTTTGTTACTTCCCGTCAGATTCGGGACAGATTGCAAAGGGAATTGTTAAAGGATGTATCTCTCCGGGTTGAGGATGGAGCCACAACCGATAGTTTTAAAGTTTCCGGCAGAGGCGAAATGCACCTTTCTATCTTGATTGAAACTATGCGCCGTGAGGGTTATGAGTTTTCCGTCAGCACACCTAAGGTATTGTTAAAGGAAATTGACGGTACCCTTTCCGAACCGGTGGAACGATTGATGATTGATGTGCCGGAAGAGAGTATGGGTGCGGTAATGGAAAAGATGGGTTCCAGAAAAGGGGAACTGATACAAATGGCGCCCCAGGGAAGCCGGATGCGCCTGGAATACCTGATGCCCGCCCGTGGACTTTTGGGTTATCGGAGTGAATTTTTGACCGATACCCGTGGTGAGGGGATTATGAACTCTGTCTTTGACAGTTACCAACCTTTTAAGGGTGAAATCAGCCGCCGTCATACCGGTTCTTTGGTTTCCTTTGAAACCGGCGAGGCGGTAGGCTATGGTATCTTTAAAATTCAGGACCGAGGCACTATGTTTATCACCCCCGGCACCGCAGTATATGAGGGTATGATTGTGGGATATTCCCCCAAGAGCGAAGATATCAATGTAAACGTTTGTAAGAAAAAGCAACTGACCAACACCCGTGCTTCCGGTAGTGATGAGGCGCTTCGATTAACCCCGCCTCAACAAATGAGCCTGGAAGCCTGTCTGGAATTTTTGGCAGATGACGAACTATTAGAGGTAACCCCTAAACATCTGCGCCTTAGAAAGCGGATTTTAAATAACCAACTTCGGGCTAAGGCAAACGCCAGAAACAAATCATAAAAAGAAATCCAAGGAATAACCTTGGATTTCTTTTTATGATTAAACCTTACGGGGCGTTCGTGAACGTCCCCTACGATATGGTTCAGATAATTTCTTGTAGGGGCGATTCACGAATCGCCCGAAAATAAAATATCCCTCATTAGGCAAGATGCTTTAGAGGGATATTGTTTTATAAGGCTATAAATTGTTTTGCTGATTTTCCCGGATTTTATCTAAAATCTCTTGCTTTAACCGTTCCTCTTCTTCTGAATTGATTGGTGCGGTAGCAACCGGAGGAGCGTCGTCCGGCGTTTTTTCTAAGGGGGCACCGGTGATCATAGGAGCAGGAGTTTCTTCCGGAATGTCAGTGGGCTTTGCCGGGGTAACCGTAACGGTGGGTTTAGGTGCCGTCAAATATTCTTCTGTCCAGTCCGGGTCATAAACTACGATTTGATTGAGTTTTAAACCGGAAGTAATTTGTACATTGGTACCGTCAGATACCCCACACCGTACTTTTACCAAACGGCAGCCCTTAGGAATTTTAATTTCCGGACCTGCGGAAACATTGCCTGCGGTGGCAGTTGGCGTAGGTGCAGATGGAGAGGTTGGCTTGGGTGTTGCAGTAGCGGTGCTTTCGTCTAAAACCAAAACCTTAGCGGTTTTCCCGTCAGACTGTAGCAGCGCCTTTTGGGGGAGATAAAGGGTGTTGGTGGCAGATGCCAGAACAACCTTGGCTTTTACATTCATACCGGCTTTTAATTCGCCGGTGTTTTCTACCATCACATCCACATCAAAAAGTAACTTTCCTTCTTCGTTCCGTACCCCCTGATGGGAAATCCGGCTTACTTTTCCTTTAAAGGTTTTATCAGGAACAGAGTCTGTGGTGATGGTAGCATTTTGTTCCACCTCCATATCGGCAAGTTCCTTTTCATCTACCTGGAAGGTAAATTTCATAGAAGCGGTATCTACCATAACCATCAAAGGTTTGTCCGTAGTAATACCTACGTTATCACCAACATTGGCACTTTTTTCAGTAATAACACCGCTAACCGGTGCTTTGATGGTGTAGTTGGCAAGTTGTGCCTTAGCAACTTCCACGTCATATTCATAACCTTTTTGGTCGTAAACACTGGCCTTTTGGTTTTGCTCTGCCTGATTGTCTGTTACCATAGCAATCAGACTTCCGGCGGAAACAGTTCCGCCCTTTCTTACACTAAGAGAGGAGACGGTACCGGTAACCATAGAGGTGACAGAAACCGCAGAGTCATCGCTCCGTCTGATGATTGCTACAACTTGTCCTGCGGAAACTGTACTGCCTACGGTGATGCTCATACTTTGCACCGTTCCGGCATCTGTGGAATAAATTTTTAATGAGGCAGGGGTAGAACTTCCTGCGGCTTTTGCTTTTTCCAAACGGTTTTCCGCCTGCTTCACTGCCAACTGTGCCTCAGTATCATCAAAACGATAAAGAACGGTGCCGGCAGGAACCACTTCCCCGACTTCCGGGAAAGATTCCACAACGGTGCCGGATACTAAAGAGGTAATGTTATAGGTTGCATTTGCTTCCAGAGTGCCTTCTACATTCATAGAATGAATCACATTGCCTTTGGCAACGGCTACTTGTTCATATCCGTTTAAAGGATTCAAAACCGTGATGCAAATCATCGCAATGACGAGAATTAAAATCAAAGCACTGGTAACGATGCCGGTTCCTAAAAACCGATTGCGGTATTTTTGAAAGAAAGCAGCAAAGTTGCCGGAACTTTTTTCCGGAAGATTCACAACCTGAAAACTTGCGGTGTCATCCATAGAAACATCCGTACGTTCCTCATTATCATAAAGCGCGTGATCTGTATCGGTCACAGGACTTTCTTCTTTTTTAAAAAACTTTTTAAACCAATCTGCCATATTGGTACC
>JAZPYU010000024.1:0-8133 GCA_045544295.1 Ructibacterium sp.
CTTCGTGATTCCGGTGCTATTGTGCAGGATGCCGATATGGTTATGTTCTTGCATCGTGAAGGTTATTATCACGAAGATGCAGAAGAACCCAATAAGGCAAAATGTAACTTTGCAAAACACAGAAACGGTGAGGTAGGTTACGAATATCTTACCTGGATTGGCGAATATACCATGTTTACAGACTGGAGCGGCGATCATGCAATGTAAAACGTTGGAAGTTTTAAATCGTGTGCGGACCACCATCAAACAATATGAAATGTTAAAAGAAAACGATACCGTTTTGGTTGGTGTTTCCGGTGGAGCAGATTCTGTCTGCCTTTTACATGTGTTAAAAACCTTGTCGGAAGAGTTTGGAATTAAACTGTCGGTTGCTCATATCCATCACGGTATTCGTGGCGTAGAGGCAGATAATGATGCTTCTTTTGTGAAGAAACTTTGTCGGGAGTGGAAGATTCCTGTGTTCTTTCATAAGGTGTCGGCAAAAGAAATTGCCAAAGAAGAAAATGTTTCGTTAGAAACGGCAGGAAGACTGGCTCGGTATCGATATTTTTATGAACTTCGAGAGAAAAAGAAGTTTCATAAAATTGCCACCGCCCATAACCAAAACGACCAGGCAGAAACTATTTTGATGCGGGTGCTTCGCGGTGCAGGAATTGATGGGTTATCCGGGATTCGATATCAAAGAGAAGACGGTGTTATCCGCCCGCTTTTAAATGTTTCAAGAAAAGATATTGAAGCCTATTGCATAGAGAATAACTTAAAATATTGTCAGGATAAAACCAATGGCGAAAACGACTATACCAGAAATCGTATCCGGAATCTGCTGCTCCCTCAATTAGAGGAATATAACCCCAATCTTTTGGATGCACTTTCTCATTTAGGGCAGAATATGGCAGAGGATGGCGCCTTTTTGGATGGCTATGCGCAAAGACTTTACCAAAGATTAAACGGACCTATTAGAAAACGCCGTCCGGTGGTTTTGGATATAGAATCAATGAAATTGGTGCTTCCGGCTATCCGTACCCGTCTGTTTCGTTTGGCGGCAGAAGATGCTATTGGAAAACCCTATCAGGCAGAACGAAGCCATTGGGATGCGGTGACGGAACTTTTAGAGAAACAGACCGGAACCACGGTGGTTCTTCCCAAGGGGCTGACCGTAACGGTAGAGTATGACTGGTTGGCTTTTGAAAGCCCTGCTGACCGGCAAAAGAAAGAAGAAACCACCGCAGTTTATCAAGTAGAGCCGGGTGGTATCTACGATTTGGAGACGGCTACCGCTATGGTAGAAGTTAAAAACGTAAAAGAAACAAAAGCAAAAAATCAGCAGTTGCTGGATTATGACAAAATCGCAGATAAAAACTTAGTTTTGCGGACCCGTCGTAGCGGTGACCGGATTGCTCTTTTTCAAGACGGCAGAGAGAAAAAGTTGAAAGACTTTTTGATAGACCAGAAAATTCCCAGAGGCGACAGAAATCATATCTGGCTTTTATGCGATGGGAATCAGGTTCTTGCGGTACTGGGTTATCGTGTTGCGGAACCTTATAAAGTTGACGAAAATACTGATAGGGGCTTGGTGATTACTTATGAGAAAAAAGATGAGAGTCGGTGAAATTTTACTGACAGAAGAAGAGATTAAAGCACAGGTGACCAAACTTGCAGGGCAGGTAAATCAGGATTATCCGGAGGGAGAACTGATTGTGGTCGGCATTTTAAAAGGATGCTTTGTCTTCGTGAGTGATTTGGTGCGTCAGTTGAAGGGTGATGTGCAGGTGCATTTTATGCAGGTGTCCAGTTATGGCCGTGGAACAGAAAGCACCGGAACCATACATATCAAAAAGGATATTGACATTGATATTGCCGGAAAGCATATTCTTTTGGCGGAAGATATCATTGATTCCGGAAACACGATGAAAGAACTGATTCCTATGCTGGAAGAAAGAAAACCAGCTTCTGTTAAAGTTTGTACGCTTTTGAGTAAACCCAGCCGTCGGCAGGTAGATTTTGAGGCGGACTATACCGGTTTTGAAATTCCGGATAAATTCATTGTAGGGTATGGTCTTGATTGTGACGAAAGGTTCCGTCAACTTCCCTATATTGCAGAAGTAGAAATTTATCAGGAAGAGGCGGAATAATCATGGGAAAGTGGCAAAAAGGTTACCAAATGGCCCGGATAGCCATTCCCCATATACGAAAAACAAAAACAGCGTTTGTTCGTACCAAGAGAAGTTTGCAAAGAAATGAGTGCAGAAGAACGCCGGCGCCAAGGATTTTTGGTATTGCCAAAGGAATGGAAGTGGCAACCAATATCATTTTACTATTATTGGCGGTAGTTTCATTGTTTCGTGCATTCAGGAATAGTAATGATTAGAAATTTATCAAAGAGGGTGTTTTTATGCAAGAAATCGAAAAGAAGTTTTCAGATAAGGTAAAACATTTAGAGGCGTCTGCCATTCGGGAAATTTTTAAACTTTTGGGAAAGCCGGGCATCATCTCCTTTGCGGGCGGTGCACCGGACCCGCAGTTGTTTCCCACAGAGGAACTTGCTGAGATTGCCGCAGATGTTTTAAAGGAACAGGGAAAAGTAGCCCTTCAATATGGTGTAACAGAGGGGTACGCTCCTCTTAGAAATTGGGTGATTGACCGGCTTGCCAACCAAGGTATCATCAGTGACCGTGACGAGACCATTATTGTCAGCGGTGGTCAGCAGGGTATTGACCTTGCGGCAAAATCCTTATTAAATGCCGGTGATGGTGTTATCTGTGAAGAACCCAGTTTCATTGGCGGTCTAAATTCTTTCCGTGTGAATAATGCAGAAATTTATGGGGTGCCGGTAGAAGAAGACGGTCTTGATTTGGTGAAGTTGGAAGAGGTGTTAAAGGAACATCCCAATGTAAAAATCGTCTATACCATTGCAACCTTCCAAAACCCGTCCGGCATTACGATGTCTCTCGCAAAGCGGAAGAAACTTTTAGAATTTGCAAAAACCTATGACTTTATGATTTTTGAGGATAACCCTTATGGAGAACTGCGGTTTGCCGGTGAGGAAATTCCTACCATGAAATCTATGGACGAAGATGGTCGGGTTGTTTATTTTGGTTCTTTTTCCAAAATCTTATCTCCCGGTTTAAGATTAGGCTTTGTCAGTTGTGACCCCGCGTTGATGGAACGGATGATTATCTGTAAACAGGTGGAAGATGTACATACCAATGTGTTATCACAGATGATTGCCTATGAGTTTGTGACCCGCTATGATATTGACAAACATATTCAAAAACTGCGGGAAGTTTACGGGAAAAAATGCAAACTGATGATGGAATGTATGGATGCCCATTTCCCGGCGTCCGTAACCCATACCTGTCCTCAGGGCGGTCTTTTCCTCTTCTGCACCATGCCGGAGCAGTATGACAGTAAAGAAGTAATGCAAAAAGCCTTGGAACACGGTGTTGCCTTTGTTCCCGGTGCAACCACGATGGTAAATGATAAAGCGAAGTATAGTACCTTCCGGATGAATTATTCTACCGCAAGTGAGGAAGAAATCCAAAAAGGTGTTAAGATACTGGGCGACGTATTAAAAGAGATAGTAGGAGAATAACATGAGCGAGAAAAAAAGAATTTTAAGCGGTATTCAACCCTCCGGTGCATTGACCTTAGGAAACTATGTAGGTGCACTCCGTAACTGGGTAGATTTACAACAAACCGATGAATATGAATGTTACTTTATGTTGGCGGACCTGCATAGCATTACGGTGCGACAGGCGCCGGCAGAGTTCAGGAAGAATGCTATGGATTTATTGGCGTTGTTTATTGCCTGCGGACTGGATACAGAGAAAAGCCCTATTTTCTTCCAATCCCACGTTCCGGCACATGCCCAACTTTCCTGGGTGCTGACATGTAATACCTATATGGGTGAACTTTCCCGAATGACCCAGTTTAAGGATAAATCCCAAAAGCATGAGAATAATATCAATGCCGGACTTTTTACTTACCCCTCTTTGATGGCGGCGGATATTTTATTATATCAGGCAGATTTGGTTCCCGTTGGTGCAGACCAAAGACAACACTTAGAGTTGACCCGTGACCTTGCCAATCGTTTTAATCATGCTTATAGCGATACCTTTAAGGTTCCGGATCCGTACATTCCCAAGGTAGGTGCCCGGGTGATGAGTCTGCAAGACCCTACCCAAAAGATGTCCAAATCAGACCCCAATGAAAACAGTTATATTTTGTTATTAGACCCTATTGACACCGTGGTGAGAAAAATTAAAAGAGCGGTGACCGATTCCGGCGCTGAAGTAAAACGCGGTGAGGGCAAAGAGGGCGTTGAAAACTTGATGAGTATCTATGCGGCTGTTACCGGCAAGACTATGGAAGAGATTGAAAATGAATTTGCAGGCAAAGGCTATGGCGATTTCAAAGGTGCAGTAGCAGAAGCGGTGTCAGAGACCCTCCGCCCCATTCAGGAACGCTATCAAGATTTGATGAAGAACAAAGATTATCTGGAACAGGTTTACAGAAACGGTGCAGAAATTGCCCGTCATACTGCGATGAAGACTTTGTCCAAGGTATATCGCAAGGTAGGCTTTATTCAGCCGTAAGGAGGAAGCATTATGCTTGGAAATAACGTTTATGTGCTTTTGTCATTGGTTATGGCATTTTTGATTTCCTTTGCGGCAACGCCTATGGTAATCTCTCTTGCCCATAAAATCAATGCATTAGATGTTCCCAAAGACGCACGGCGTGTTCATAAAAAACCTATTCCGCTGATTGGGGGTTTGGCGATTTTTTATGGCTTTATTGTCAGCGTTCTTTGTTTTGCAACCATTGACAAAGAAACCATGGGAATTTTAATCGGCTCTGTGATTATTGTCACGGTGGGCGTGATTGATGATATGACCGATATGAAGGCCATTATCAAACTCCTGTGCCAGATTATTGCAGCGGCCATTGTGGTATATTCCGGCGTAAGAATTGCCCATTTTACCAATCCTTTTTCCCATTGGTTTGGTGCACCGCATTTTGTGTTAAACTATTGGGTTTCCGTTGCGGTAACTATCTTCTGGATTGTAGGTGTTTGTAATGCGGTTAATCTTTTAGATGGTTTGGATGGTCTGGCGGTTGGTGTTTCGTCCATTGCATCTATGTCCCTTTTGGCAATGACTTTTTTGATCAGCAACAACTTAAATGTGGCTATTATGACCGCTGCATTAGCCGGTGCCGGTTTTGGATTTTTGCCTTATAACTTTAACCCCGCCAAAATATTTATGGGAGATACCGGTGCTTTGTTTTTAGGTTTTATCCTTGCTTGTGTTTCGGTACAGGGATTTTTGAAGTTATCAGCAATCATCTCTTTTGCCATTCCAATTCTGATTTTGGGTCTGCCCATTTTCGATACGCTGTTTGCCATTATTCGTCGGGTGATGACGGGACGGTCGCCTATGTCCCCGGACAGAGGTCATCTGCATCATCGACTTTTGGATATGGGATTTTCCCAACGGCAGACGGTTGCAATTTTATATACCATGACGGCGGTACTTTGTTTAACTGCGGTGGTTATTTCCATCAAAGGCTATCTGCGTGGACTTTTACTGATTTTAGCGGTGCTTTTGATTATTTTGGTTTCCCTGCGATTGATGGGCGAATTAAAAGACCCATCGGGACATAGCGAACAAGGATTTGTTTTACCAGAAATGGAGGAAGATGACGATGAGCAAAATTAAAGTAATGACGGTGTTTGGTACTCGTCCGGAGGCTATCAAAATGGCACCGCTTGTAAAAGAATTGGAAAAACATCCGGACCAGATAGAATCTATTGTTTGTGTTACTGCACAACATCGGCAAATGCTGGATCAGGTTTTGGAAATCTTTGATATAAAGCCGGATTATGACTTAAATATTATGAAAGACCGGCAGACCTTGGTGCAGATTGTCAGCCATGCCTTAGAGGGTTTGGACCAGGTAATGAAAGAAGCAAAACCGGATATCGTATTGGTGCACGGCGATACCTCTACCACCTTTGTGGGGGGTCTGGCGGCATTTTATAATCAGATTGCAGTAGGCCACGTAGAGGCAGGACTTCGGACTTTTGATAAATACTCACCGTTCCCGGAGGAAGTAAACCGCCGGATTACCGGTGTGATTGCAGATATGCATTTTTCTCCTACCGAGAAAAACCGGCAGAATCTTTTGAATGAAACCGTGAAAGATAAAGATATTTATATTACGGGTAATACAGTCATTGATGCACTAAAAACCACCGTTCGCCCCGATTATGTCTTTAAGGACGAAACTTTGCGGTCTATGCATTGGGACACCAAGCGGGTGATTGTCATGACTGCTCACCGCCGTGAAAATTTAGGACAGCCTCTTAGAAATATCTGCACAGCTGTGCGGGAATTGGTGGAAGAATTTGAGGATATCGAAGTAGTATATCCAATGCATATGAATCCGGCTGTCCGGGAAGTTGCCCAAGAGATTTTAGGCGGTCTTGATAGAGTAAAACTGATTGAACCGGTGAACGCAGATGAACTTCATAACGCCATCAGTCGTGGATTTATGGTTATGACCGATTCCGGCGGTTTGCAGGAAGAAGCCCCCTCTTTGGGTAAGCCGGTATTGGTTCTTCGTAACGAGACGGAGCGTCCGGAGGCGGTAGAGGCAGGAACGGTGAAAATTGCCGGTGTTAAGAAAGATGATATTGTTGCTATGGCACGGGAATTATTAACCGATGACGACGCTTATCATAAGATGGCAAAAGCGGTGAATCCTTATGGTGACGGTTTTGCATCTAAACGGATTGTGGAGGCAATTTTAGAACGGTTTGGAAAATAAAAAGGAGGGTATACTATGGATATGACGGCATTGTTTGATTTATCTTACGGGGTTTATCTGGTGGGCGCTTTGGATGGAAAGAAACCGGTAGGTTGTCTTGCCAATGCAGCCATGCAGATTACCGCAGAACCTATGACTATGGCAGTTTCTTTGAATAAAGAAAACTACACCGAGGATGGGGTTCGTCAATGTGGGTATTTTTCCTTGTCTATTTTATCAGAGAATTGCAGTCAGGATACCATTGGTAAATTTGGCTTCCAGTCTTCCAAAGATGTGGATAAATTTGACGGTATTACATGGAATCCGGTAGGAGACGTGGGTATTCCGGTGATAGACGATGCATCTTGTTCATGGATTCTCTGTAAGGTTATCAAAGAAGTGAATGTGTTGACCCATACCATTTTTATTGGTGAAATCGTAGATATGGGACGGTTTTCTTCTCAAAAGCCAATGACTTATGATTATTATCATAAGGTAAAAAAGGGAAAAACTTCCGCAAAAGCACCCACCTATGTGGCAGATACAGAACCGGCAAAGGAAGAAAGCGATAAGTGGACTTGTTCCATTTGTGGTTATATTTTTGAAGGCAGCGATGAAGAGTTTGCCGCATTGCCGGAAGATTGGGTATGTCCCCTTTGTAAGCAACCTAAATCAGTATTTAACAAACAATAAGGATGATGCAAATGAAACCGCAGATTTTGGTCTATCAAATGGAAAAAGAAAAGGCAGAGGCGATACGGAGTGCCGTATTACCCTTGGGGATTTCTTTGCGCATTGTGACAGAAGAAGATGCTTCTAAGACCTTGGAAGCCCTTGTGGCAGAAGAAATTTTGACAACGACAGACAGTGAGGCAGGAATTCGTGAAGCCATGGTGATGTGTGGGTTTTCCCAATTACAGTTTTCTTTGGTGATGGGTCTTTTCAGCCGAAAGAAAATGCCTTCTGTTGCCGTTAAGGCGATGATGACCGCTACCAATCAAAGTTGGGTTTTTCGGGATTTGGTAGAAGAAATCTGGGATGAACATAAGAAAATGCATCAAAAATCATAAAAATATAAAAATTATTGTTGACAAATATTTTTCTATGTGATACAATGTTTCGGTAACCGCGCAGAAAAGGTAATCAAGTGTCTTTTAGACCACCTTATATGGCGAGTCTTGGGTAATAGGAGGGATTACGAATATGTACGCAATTATCGAGACCGGCGGCAAACAGTACAAGGTAGAACAAGGCGATGTTGTTTTTATCGAGAAACTGGATGTAGAAGCAGGTAGCAGCATTACTTTTGATAAAGTTTTGGCAATC